>NZ_JBHSHQ010000051.1:0-2909 GCF_042652985.1 Ruoffia tabacinasalis
GTTCAAGAAAACGCGATTTGCCTGGCTCAGGAAATCGCGTTTTTGTGGTCTTATTGGAACGCTATATGCATAAAGTAATTAATTACAATAAAGACTTAATTAATACTTTAAGCTTATTATCCTTACAATATATAAAGTATGGAACATAAAGAAAGTATAGTTAATAATATTTTGGCATCCTAATAAATAATCATTCACTATTAAAGTTTGAATTTTACATGACGAATTGCAATAATTATTGCGACTTTTTTTTTTACTCAATTAATGAAGTTTCGTGCATGAATTTTTCTAAAGGTATTTGATAATTCAGACATTTTCTTGGTCGATTATTCATTAGCCATAAAGCTGTGAATAATTCAGTTTCACTTACTTTAGCTAAATCAGTTTTCTTCGGAAAGAATTCGAGCATTAAGCCATTCGAATTTTCGTTTGTCCCTCTTTGCCAAGCGCTGTAAGCATCCGCAAAGTAGAAATCAATGCCTGATGCCTCTACATCTGGGTAACAAGCGAATTCTTTCCCGCGATCAGAAGTAAATGATTTTAAGGCGTGATCAGGCAGATTACTTGTTAACTGCTCAATTGCATTGTGCATGGCGTCTTTAGTGCGGTTGGGTATCAGAAAAGCAAGGTATAAACGACTTTTACGCTCTGCGAAGGTCGCCAAACAACCTTTACTCTTTCCGCGTGAAGAAACCATTGTATCCAATTCCCAATGTCCAAACTCTTGTCTGTTTCTAACTGACTTAGGTCGTTTGGAGATCGAGCGACCAATATTGAACTTACCACGTGTTTCTTGAGGTTGGCGACCTTTACCTTTGTGTCTTAGCACTTGTAAGGGAACGTTTAAGATGCCTTCATAAATCCAGTTATAGATTGTTTTAAAGGATAGTTTCTCTTGATAATCTCGACCCACAATCTGTTCGGGTGACCAGGTCATTTCTAGTTTATGTTGAATATCCTCAAGCAACTTGGGTGTATGTTTCGCTTTTCTGCCTTTGTGAGAAGCAAGTTGATTCGCATCTGCTTGAGAAGCTTTCGCAACATAGGATGGAGTCGAACACCGATTAAGTTCACGATAAATAGTTGAACGATGACGACCTAACAAGTTCGCAATATAGTTAATTTTATAGCCTTCTTGAACAAGCACTTCTATTTTTGACCGTTCTTCTATGGTAAGATATGTATAGCTCATAATAGACCTCCGTGTGTATGTTTTTGTCGTTATTAACATCTTACACGAATCTATTATGAGTTTCTTTATTGTCGCATTTAATTTTACAATTCATCACATAAAAAAGGCTGGACAAAAGTCTCAAAAAAAGCCAGTCACAAACATTATTGTTTGTGACTGGCTTTTGCATCCTTTTAAAGCTTGGTTCTACAATAAATAGGGTTGATGACAAAGAACCTATATTTTGTACTAGTTTAAACTAACCATCCTTTAATAAATCCTTCGCAATTTCATCAGTAGTGACAATATTATTAACCAATTGATATTTTAGCGCAGTTTCAATTGCCTCAAGTTTATTTTGACCAAATCCAAGCAGAAGAATATTTGGTATATTATTTAAATCTTCCAGATTTATTCCTATTACATTCCTATTTATAGGATGATCAACAACTTTTCCCGATGCATCAAAGAACTGAGAATTTATATCTCCTACTACACCTAGCTCTTTTAGCTCAGTAATACTTTGTTCATCTAGATATCCTATTCGACTCATCGTATTATCTCCATAAGGTGTAGAAATACCCACTACTGCTAAATCTACATTTTTTGATGCTTCAGTGACATTACATATTGCATTATTATTTAATAATTCTTTTTTAATAACCTCATTAGACATCATTGCTGGAGCATACAAGTATTTAGCAGTGGCATGCATTTTTCGCGCCAAGTCATAACTTAATTGATTGGAATGTATTTCAACATGATGATCACCCATTCCTCCAATAAGAGGATAAATTTCTATATCGCCTTGGTTTGTAAATGGATAATGGTCTACCATCCCTCTAATAGTCTTTCCCCAAGAGATTCCTAGTGTACTAATATCTGTGGTCATTTTTCTAAGTGTGTTAGCTGCTTCTTGGTACACTTTTTTTGCCACTTCTGCTTCATTTATCATATAAGTATCAACAACAGTCGCATTATTTAAACCATATTTCTCTTCTAGCTTTCGCTCAAGGTTTACAGTATATGTATCATTACTGCGAATATAAATTTCAACTATACCATCATTTCTAGCATCTATTAAAATTTTTGAAATTAACGATCTCGAAACTCCTAATTTCCGAGCAATAGCAGCTTGAGTCATCCCTTCATCATAGTACATTGAAGCGACCTTAACTATAGCTTTTTCATCAAACTGTGCCATCTTTCCACCTCCAATATACAAAAAATGCTATGATACTATTTCAAGTATCATAGCATCTTTTTATATTAATTACTAAATGAAATTTCCTCACCAATTTCTACTTGTGGGAATACGCTTGGCTCTACTTGAATCGCCCCAGGTAATAATTCATCGTTATCTTTAAAATAAATAGATAAATGACCTAGTTCTTCAAAGTTAGCATTAGCGGCATTACCCACTTTTGTCACAGTATAAGTATTTCCACCCATAACTAATTGAGTTCCCTCTTTAATTGTTCCGTCAGCAAAATCGGCTTCAGGATCATGGATAACGCTAATATCTTTTAACTCACTAGGTGCGTTTGTACCAAATAGTACAACTAACATTTCCTCTTCAAATGCAGGTACCATTGAACCAATTTCTAATACTTTTGTTTTAAAACTCATTATATTTCCTCTTTTCTTTAATAAAATTAATACATCCCGAAACTAAATACCCACGCAATTACAACCGCTAACGCTCCAGTAATTACTCGACTATATAATATCGCAGGTA
>NZ_JBHSHQ010000052.1:0-7683 GCF_042652985.1 Ruoffia tabacinasalis
CAAGCTTTGTGGTTAATGAATAATCGCCCTAGGAAATGCTTAGATTACCAAACACCTTTGGAAGTATTTTTACACGAACTCTTATTAATTGAGTAAATAAAAAATTGTCGCAATAATTATTGCAATTCAACATAACAAAAAACATAGTGAGTACTCTTAATTGTAAATAGAGACTCACTATGTTTTTGTTTGGATTATAATTTTCCGGTGCCAATATTCTGGATATTGGGTTGGGTGTTATGTTAATTATTTTCTCGCTTTATGAACTTTTAATTTTTTCCCTTTTACAGTTCGGTTTTGCATCTCAGTGATAACATATGGTCCCATACCATTCAGTATTTCAACGTATGTGACATTTTCTTGGATGGTAATAATACCAATGTCCTCGGCTTCGACACCTTTAATATTCGTTAAAGTTCCTACAAAATCGACAGCTCTAAGCTTTTTCTTTTTCCCACCATTGAAATAGACTTTTGTAATATCTTTATTCAATTCTTTATTACGTGCTGTTTTTAATACAGGTCTTGAATTAATTTTCTTCTCAAAAGCTGTCTTACGGCTCATAACTTGGCGATTGCTTGGAGCTTTAATCTCTGTAAAGTGCATATCAGCTTCTTTAGCATACTCACTTACTTCTTGCCAACGCTTCATCTCATTATCGCTAATTAAAGTTAAGGCAACCCCTGTTTTCCCTGCACGTCCAGTTCTACCAGTTCTGTGAGTGAAACTTTCATTCTCAAAAGGAACATTATAATTGATAACATGCGTCACGTTATCAATATCAATACCTCGTGATGCAACATCGGTTGCGACCAAATAACGCAGTTTACCAATTCTAAATTCCTGCATGACATCCGAACGGTCATCTTGATCCATTCCACCATGTAATTTATCGATTGGAATCCCTGCTTTTGCTAAATAACTATCGACTGCATCAACCACATCTCTTGTATTGCAAAAAATGATACATGTATCTGGATTTTCAATCGTTAATAGGTCCAATAATAACTTTTCTTTAGGCAATTCTTGGACTCGAATATAAGATTGTGAGATGTTTGGCGTGTTTTCTTCTGATTTCTCCATTTTTATTGTCTTATGATCTTTTTTCATATAAAAGAATGCAAGTCGTTCGATTTCAGACGGCATTGTAGCGGAAAATAACATCGTTTGACGTTCTTTAGGTAAATAATCAATAATGTCTTCAACTTGTTGGATGAAGCCCATATTCAGCATTTCATCGGCTTCATCAAGAATCAAACTCTTAACTTCATCCACATTTAAAGTGCCTTCTTGAAGATGCTCTAAGATACGTCCTGGAGTACCAACAACAATGTGACTTTTCTGCTTCAGTTCTGATTTTTGAGTTTTAAATGAAGATTTACCATAGACTGCCGTCACTTTAAATCGTTTAAAACGACCGATATTCATAATATCTTCTTTTATTTGCATTGCTAATTCACGTGTTGGTACTAAGATTAATGCTTGCGGTTTATTCTCTTCCCAAACAACTTGCTCACAAAGTGGAATACCGAAAGCAGCCGTCTTACCACTTCCTGTTTGCGATTCAGTGAGAATGTCTTCTTTATTTAATGCGAGTGGAATAATTTCCTGTTGTACTGATGTTGGATGATAATATCGAAGGCTATCTAAGGCTTTAGTAATTTCTGAGCTAATACCCATCGATTCAAATGTAATTTTTTTCATGTTTTCCTACTTTCTTTACTACGTCGCATCAGTATATCAGATTGTCAGACAAATGGTATGAAAAAATGTAATAAATATAAAATATTTCCGTTAATTCAAATAAAAAACTGCCCTAATTAATATAGAGCAGTTTTATAAAGAATGAATTTAACGACTAATTAATACATCACATTGGGCATTTCGAACAACATAATCTGTAATTGATCCAATAAGCATCTTCGCTACACGACCTTTACCTGTCGCTCCTAATACAATTAAATCAATAGACCAGCGGTCTACTAATACTTCAGCAATTTGAGTACGAGGATCTCCATAAATTAATTCTGTTTCTAAAGAAACCCTTTCATTTCTAGCATACTCTTTTAGTGAGTTTAATAGTGATTCACGCTGTTCTTTAGGAATATCTTGACCATCATCTTCCTTCACTACTCGAACTAAATACACATTACTATCCCATTCTCTTGCTAAGCGGACTCCTCGTTTGAATGAATCGATCGACTGTTGTGACCCGTCAACTGGCAAAAGTATATTCTCATATATTTTTGACATTAGTATCAACACCTCTCCTTATTGTAAGCGCAACCAACCTGCCTATATTCATTATAAAACATACATCAGAATAAGCAAGAATTAAAGATAGTAAAATGAATATAATCAATATACAACAAAAAAGAATACACCTGCCTGTTCGCAGATGTATTCGTATATGTGTTTATTAAAAGGGATTATAAAATCTTCCACCATTAACAAAGAATAATAAAATTCCAATGACGGTAATTATAACGATCAAAGCCAAGGCGATAACATCTTTTTTAGTAAAAGGTCTATATCTATACCATGTTCTTAATTTATTTTTCCCAAAGCGACGTAACTCCATTGCTTGGCTTATAATTTCAATTCGATTTAAGCTACTAAAGATTAAAGGCATAATGATTTGTGCAGAGCGGGTAATTCGTTTCATTAGTGATGTTTTCCGGCTCATCTCCAGTCCACGAGCTTGTTGAGCTTGTCTAATCTCAAAAAAGCTGTCTTGAATATCCGGAATATAACGTAATGCCAATGATACAGCGTAACTAATTCGGTACGATACACCAATTCGATTTAAACTTGAAGCAAATTCACTCGGATCTGTTGTGAATATAAATATTAAAGCTAAGGGAATGGTCGTAAAGTACTTAATTGCGACATTAAACTCATAAAATAATTGTTCTGCCGTAATTGTATACCGTCCGATGCCATCAAATAGCACTGTTCGCGAGTTATACAATTGTACGCCATACTCTGGTTCAAAGATATATATTGTAAGTAAATTTAAGATAGAAAATACTAAAACAAAATAGATTAATACTTTAATATTTCTCCATGGAATACGTGCGATATAGAACAAAATTAAACTAAAGATTGTCATTGCTACTAAAAATCGAGTGTCAAAGCTAGTCATTACAATTAAGGATAATAAGATAAAACTAATCAACTTTGTGGAGCCACTTAGATTATGTATGATTGTCTTATTAGGGATGTAACCAAATAAATTCTCTTGACTCATCAGCGCATCCCCCTCTCATAACGCATAAAGCGTCCAATAAAATCTTCTGAAGTCATCGAAGGTAAAAGTTTACCTAATTGGTATAGACTTGTCTCAGTAAGATGGGCGGCTTTTAATAAATGAGTATTAGAAAACAACTCTGATGGATTCGTATCGGCTAATAATTTACCTGTATCAAACACCAATGTTCGATCTGTATACTCTTGCATTAAATGCATATCATGCGTAATCATTAGAATAGTCATGTCTCTTTCAAGATTGAGTTGGTTAAGAAATTGCATCATATCAGTATAATGCGCGTAATCCTGTCCTGCTGTTGGTTCATCTAAGATAAGAATTTTAGGATCTAAAACAAGGATACTCGCAATTGTCACCCTTCTCTTCTGCCCATAACTTAAAGCCGAGATTGGCCAATTACGGTATGGATATAAGCCACAAATTTTTAAAGTATCAAACACTTTTTCTTCAATGTCACTTTCTTTCCATCCGCGATTAATTAAACCTAAAGCAACTTCATCGTAAAGCATAGTTTTTGAAATCATATTGTTTGGATTTTGCATAATAAAACCAACCGTATCCGCAATTTCTTTAATGGATAAATCGCGAATCTCTTCGTTATTTACGATGATTTTCCCAGAACTGGGCTTCACAAAACCACTAATTGCTTTTGCTAATGTTGATTTACCGGCACCATTAGTCCCGACAATACTGATCATTTCGCCTTCATTTACTGAGAATTTAATATCAGACAAGGTTTGGACATTAGTTTCTGAATTATACGAAAAATTAAAGTGGTCGACTCTCAATATAGTATCTTTTTCATTAAAATCTTCTTCGTGTGTCACTTGACTCGCCCACTCTTCAATAAGCTTGATATCTTCAGATAATAGATTTATTTGGCTGAAAGTGTTCACATGATTATATTTATTAATATCAATCCCAGCGTACTTCATCGCTGTTAAATAAAGCGGTTCTCTAACACCAACTTCTTGTAAGACCGTGCTTTTTAATAGCTCCGTTGGTGATGAATTAAACACTAGCTTACCTTCATCAATGACCAAGATACGATCAATATCTGCTAAAAGAGCCTCTTCTAAACGATGTTCTACTATTATTGTTGTATAGTTGTGCTTTTTGCTTAATTGGTTGATTAAACGCATTGTATCCGCACCTGATGCCGGATCTAAGTTTGCTAATGGCTCATCAAATAATAAGATAGGCGCATTATTAACTAGAATGCCACTAATTGAAACACGCTGCTTCTGGCCACCAGAAAGTTTATTCGGCATGCTTTGAAGTAAGTCATCAATTTCTAGAGTTTCACTCCAATTCTCGACAATGGTTTGCATCTTTTCTTGCTCCACACCATCGTTTTCTAATGCGAAGGCAATATCTTCAGCAACTGTTAGGCCAACAAATTGTCCATCTGTATCTTGTAAAACCGTTCCTACTTCTAAGGATAAGTCAAAAATAGAGCTCGTTTGTACTTCTTTTCCATTGACTGAAACAAACCCGTCAAGTTGACCTGGATGTGTATTTGGTATTTGCCCATTAATACAACGAGCAATTGTCGATTTCCCTGATCCACTCGGTCCAACAATTAATATTGTTTCGCCGGCGTAAACATCGAAGTTAATATCGATGAGATTTTTTTCTGCCTGACTATCATATTGAAAACTAACTTTATCAAATTTGATTATCGGCGTTCTTTTTTCTTGAAGGTCCATATAAATTACTCTTTCGTTAAGCTTCCACTTTTAGTTCGGGTTTTTGTATAGGCTGTAATCAGTAACGTTCCTAATACTCCGACGGCAATTGAATTCATAACAGCTGAAACAAATCCTTGGACAAACACTTTATTAGCAGGTTCTGAATAAATTAGAATATCTAGAAGCGGTGCAATAATCCCCCATGCTAGAACATTTGTAACGACTTGTCCGATATTAAATGTAATCATATCTTTTTTAGTAAATTCGCCTGATTGAATGTTTAAGCGTTTTGCAATTAATCCATAACCAAAGCCAGTGACACCAGAAGAAAGAACCCAACTCCACCATAAACCATATGTAAGTAAATCTTTAATTGCATGTCCAATTAAACCGATTAATAAACCAGCAACGGGTCCATAAATGACAGACATTAAAGCTAAAAATGGATACGTCGTTTCAATACTTGTGTTTGGAACTCCCGTAGGAATTGAAAGGAAACGTCCTAGAATGAAGAAGACAGCTGCACCAATACCTACAGCAACGAGTTTAATTATAGATGAATTATTATTATTATTCATAAATCTATTCTCCTTTTACTTTTTTTATTTGAATTAACCAGTCATTCCCTGTCCCGATATTATATGTTTGAGAGAAGTTCTGTTGGTTAATTGCTACACCTAAACGAATTAATGAGTTAATATATCCTACAGTCTCACCAACTGCAACATCAGCAAAGCTGTGTCCGAATAATAATTGGTTATCGTACTTTTTAATATCATCATGGAAAATTTGTACACTGATTTTATCACCCGTTTGAATCCCAGCTTCTTCAACGAGTTCTAATGGAATATTTGTCCATAAAGAACCAAAGCGAACATCTAGAATGTCAATGACACCGTGAATGACACCATCACGTAATTCAGGTTCTGTGATCTCTAATGTCTTAATTGAGTCAACAATCACTTCTTTAGATAAATTATCATAATATGATTCATTATCCGCAATCATTGCACCATTATAAACATAAACATCACGGCCATGGAATGTATGACTTTTCTCAGAATGTGGTAGACGATCAACTTCTTCATTAATTTCTTTAACACTTTCTAAACCAACGAATTTTGCAACATGTGATAATGATCCATTATCTGGAGTGACAATGTATTGTCCAGCAGTTGTTTTTGCAACGACACTTCTTCTGCTACTACCAACACCTGGATCTACTACAGACACAAAAACAGTTTTTGCAGGCCAATATGCTACTGTTTGTAACAATCTATATGATGCATCATTAATATTGTAAGGTTCAATTTCATGTGTTAAATTACTAATTGTTACTTCTGGCGCAACAGTGTATGCCACACCTTGCATAGCTGAAACTGCCCCATCCACTAATCCAAAATCTGTCTGTAATACTAAATGTTTATTATTCATTTTGACCTCCATCATGTAAGATAAATTTAAATTTTTTCATTAAAAAATCCCTGCGTAAAAAATTACGCAAGGACGAGAATATATATTCACGTGGTACCACCTTCATTTACAAGAGCGTTGAACTCATTGTCTTATTCAGTAAACAATTCATTGATTTACTGAGACACTGTAACGGGTGCCGACGTATATATCTTAAGCTCTACTTTCGATATATCCACTCAAAGACCATTTTCTATCTATCATAATTACCTTTTTCCAGCTTACGAGGCTCTCTATAAATTATGAATAAATATACTTTTCTTTTCAATGTGTTTAATATTCTCATTATTTTTTCATGATATAATTTAACGTTAATATATCAGCTATAATTATTAAAGTCAATGTTATTTGAAACATCTCCACCCCTATGATAATAATGTTCGTGTCATCTTATCCTAGCGTCATTATAAAATTTTCCGATTTCGAATAAAATATAATAGTGTTTCAATTATTAGAAATGGTAATGTATATAAAAATATATAAGCCGAGAATGACCCTAAGAAACTATCCGAGAAAATAAAGAGAACAATTGATAATAAAAGCAAGCCTAAGATAATAGAAAGTGTTACGAGCATTTTGTGACTAAAACGAGTTAATCTATTAACTGCATAGACAATAAAATGAAATAATGCCGTATTTATTAGTGTTGAAAAAATTGCGGTAAAAGGGATCATGGGAATCAACTCTATAATCGAATTCGAAGGATCTATCACTCTAATACCTTCAATGACGGCATACTGTCCAAGTCCTGTGAGTATTAAGCGGAATATAAATTGTTTAATGATCGTTATTGTTGTCATAGGCACCTCTTAAGTTTGATTTAATTATTTAACCAAGCTGCTTTTAATACACTTTCCTTTGCACCATTCGTCATTGTCTTACCGTCTGTAATTAGAGGTCGTTTAATTAACATACCATTTTTAGAAAGTAGATCAATAATTTCCGATTCATTCATTGTATCCAACTTATCTTTTAAGTCCATTTCACGGTACAGATTCCCAGATGTATTCATTATTTTACGAACTTGCCCATTCGTTGATGCAATTGCTTGTTGAATGACTTCTTCACTCGGTGGATTATCGCGAATGTCGATAATATCATCTACACTGACACCTTCATCTTCTAAATATTTCTTTGCTTTTTTCGTAGTCGTACAATGACCTAAACCGTAAATTGTTAACATAAAAAACATACTAAGATTAGTAGTGAGTAAACCACGACGGTGGATTTCTCACTACTATTTTTTTATAG
>NZ_JBHSHQ010000053.1:0-1607 GCF_042652985.1 Ruoffia tabacinasalis
AGGTTTAGCAGGTAAGAAAACACAAGTTGATATTCAGTTTTGAGTGATCTAAGTATAGATTACTTATATAAAAACAATGTGTGGTGATGGTAGCAAGAAGGATACACCTGTTCCCATGCCGAACACAGCAGTTAAGCTTCTTAGCGCCGATGGTAGTTGGACCTTTGGTCCTGTGAGAGTAGGTCGTTGCCATGCATTGTTAATTTTAATCATTCCGCAATAGCTCAGCTGGTAGAGCGCATGACTGTTAATCATGATGTCGTAGGTTCGAGCCCTACTTGCGGAGTAAGGTTAAATCGGAGAGTTGTCCGAGTTGGCCGAAGGAGCACGATTGGAAATCGTGTAGGCATTTAATAAATGTCTCAAGGGTTCGAATCCCTTACTCTCCGTAAGAAACTTAATATTACAATGGTCCGTTGGTCAAGTGGTTAAGACACCGCCCTTTCACGGCGGTAACACGGGTTCGAATCCCGTACGGATCATTAACATTTTAATAACATGGAGGATTAGCTCAGCTGGGAGAGCGTCTGCCTTACAAGCAGGATGTCGGCGGTTCGATCCCGTCATCCTCCATTAATACCAAGGTCCGGTGGTGTAGGGGTTAACATGCCTGCCTGTCACGCAGGAGATCGCGGGTTCAAATCCCGTCCGGACCGTTTTTAAATGTTGGCTTGGTAGCTCAGTTGGTAGAGCACTTGATTGAAGCTCAAGGTGTCGGCGGTTCGATTCCGTCCCAAGCCATCCATGGTGGGGTAGCGAAGTGGCTAAACGCGGCGGACTGTAAATCCGCTCCTTCGGGTTCGGGAGTTCGAATCTCTCCCCCACCATTGTATTATTAATGGGGAATTTAATAATTTTGCCTTTTAATAGGGGCATAGTTTAACGGTAGAACTACGGTCTCCAAAACCGTCAATGTGGGTTCGATTCCTACTGCCCCTGTTTATTTTAATAATACGATGATGGCGATTGTGGCGAAGTGGTTAACGCATCGGTTTGTGGATCCGACACTCGTGGGTTCGATTCCCATCAGTCGCCTATATTTTCTATAATATAGGTTATAATATTATCATTGGGGTATAGCCAAGCGGTAAGGCAACGGACTTTGACTCCGTTATGCGTTGGTTCGAATCCAGCTACCCCAGTCGCTAGTACCATTGTTTTAATGGTACTATTTTATTTAATACAATGGCGGTATAGCCAAGTGGTAAGGCACGAGTCTGCAAAACTCTGATCGCCGGTTCAAATCCGACTACCGCCTTTACTATATATTATTATCGCGGGGTGGAGAAGCTGGCATCTCGTCGGGCTCATAACCCGAAGGTCGTAGGTTCGAATCCTACCCCCGCAATTTTTTAATTTAATTATCAAAAATTAATATCGAGACAATGACTTTTATGCCGGTATGGCGGAATTGGCAGACGCGTTGGACTCAAAATCCAATGTCCTTTGCGGGACGTGTCGGTTCGACCCCGACTACCGGTATTTATTAATTGGTATTATCCACGTTAGAACACTTACTTTATGCCTAAGTAAGTGTTTTTTTATGTGCGCCTGGCATGGGTGCTAACTTGGTGGTGAAAGTCCACTACAGGCTTGGCAGTAGGAAC
>NZ_JBHSHQ010000054.1:0-1699 GCF_042652985.1 Ruoffia tabacinasalis
GTACGTGAACCGTACGCTTGGTGGTGTGAGAGGTCGACTAGTCAATTAATGGCTAGTCTCCTACTCGATTGGCTACCCATATATGCATCTCAATCAATTACTAACGACTTTACATATAATCACCACGCACTCCTCCAGCCACTCAAATCGCTCTCCCATCACACCTTTACATAAAATTTACAATCCAAAAAAATAAATAAAAATAATTTGAATTATAAAACTTTATTGTTAAGTCACTTAAGTTTATAAAAATATGATGGAATAAATTAGATGAAAATAAAGATGGATTAAAAACATAATTTTCATAATTTAGGTAATTATTAAACAAAAATATTCCAATCAATTTGTATAATTTATGTATGAAAACCTTTTTGAGGGTAAAGAAATTCGGAAAGACCTAATTATGGGAGATAGCTTGTAAAGATGCTGAGGGCAGTCAATACGCTATATTATGACCCGAGAAATAAATTTTTTTCATATTTTTCACCAAGATAAATATTTTTTAGGTTATATTTTTATCAATATAATAATGTATATTGTAAAGTTTATGTAAACATGTTGAAAAGCAATTGATTAACCTTTTATAATAGTTTATTCTTATTTTTAGATTAATAATATTAATCTTATACTAGATATTTAGAAAAGAGGAACATAAAATGAATGAAATTGATCGTAAGAGGTTACGACAGAAAATCTATATTTGTGGTTATACCAACCAGCAATTAGCAAATGAAATAGGAGTGTCGCCTTCGACGATTTCGAACATCCTGTTAGGGCATACAAAACCTAAGTTCGAAGTGTTAAGAGCACTTTTTGGGGCGTTGGAACTCTCTTTCGATGAGTTTGTTCAGATCTTCTTTCCACATGAGTATCAATTAAACATTGATAAAGATTCTTTAGGAGACTTTGATCAAGGGCAGCCGTCACTATAGATAATTTTGTGAATTCATTGGCATTCAATATAAACCAATTGATATGTTATTTTAGTCATATCGAGTATATAATAGTAGATGTCGGTGGTTTCTTTTGTCATTTATTAGGAGGTTTATAAATGGATCCGCGGAAAGAACATGAGAAGTTATTGTCACAATTTGAGCCATTGCTTTTTAAGACTTTAAGTCGAGTAAATATGCGACGCATCCATGCTGATTATGATGATTATCTCCAGGAGTTGCGTTTGAAATTATTAACCCTTGCAGATAAGTTTGATGGGGATCCATTTAAAGAGGATCTTGTTCGCTTCTTAGGCTTTGCGAAACGAGGTTTATATCGTTATACTTTGGATTTAATTCGAAAGTCAGCAGAGAACGCAGATTTCGTCGGATCAGATGTCTCAGAATTAAGTGAATTGCTGCATAGTGACTTTGTGTTTGGGCTGAGCCCTGAAATTCAAGTGTTTATTGAACAAGCGAATGAAGTCCTCACAGTTAAAGAACGAGAAATATTTGCTTACTTGCTTCAGGGAGGATATACGGGTCAAGATATTGCGGATGAATTGGGAATAAGTCGTAAGATTATGAATAAGTACAAAAGTCGGATAAAAGAGAAGTTAATGCCATTGAAAGGCATGTTGCATGGGAATCATTAATAAATAACTGAATTAGATTGTCGGAAGTCTCATTGTTAAAAGGCTCTTTGTCAAATAGGGTTGATGACTCATTTTAATCAAGATCAAGCAGCATAAGTTGTTGCTTGATCT
>NZ_JBHSHQ010000055.1:0-29666 GCF_042652985.1 Ruoffia tabacinasalis
AGTATTTTCACACGAACTCTTATTAATTGAGTAAATAAAAAATTGTCGCAATAATTATTGCAATTCAACATATAGATAAACTAGTTTCAAAAAATATATTCCCTCTAACTATAAAAAATATTTTCTTTGATTAAAAAAATTAACACCAGGGCTTTTACCATATTTCAAATAATTTCTATGTATACTAAGGCCGTTATTTTACCATGTCTTTGATATTATCAAAGATTTATGTCATAAAAATAAAAAATGAGCACATAATTTTTTTTTAGAATAAAACCTCGATAAAATATTCTTGAATATCCTTATTCTTTCGATTGGATATTGCTAAAATATCCCTTTTGAACTTATTAACAAAGTTTTGAAATGAATTTTATGAACACTTCTCTTATAATCACCAATTATAAGTGCTTTAAGTTATTAATAAAAAAGGTCTTATTTTATTTATTAGTTACTGCTTTTTCATAAATTATTTTTACTGTTTATTAATAGTTTTATTCTACTTTCAATTAATAATAACTCAACATTTATTCAAAAGGGTATATCTAACTAGTCCATTGAATACAAATTAGCTTTTCTATTAGTATCCAATAGAATAAAAAAATAATATCATATTTGATTTGTTTAGCTACTTCAAAATAATTATTTATCATTAAATTAAGAGCAAATGTTAGACATAAATTTAATACTACAAAACTAAGACTCATTGACTGTGCTATTATGAACTTTTTTTCTGTAATCTACAGTTCCTTTTAAATATCCTATAAAACCTATTGGGTTTTTTAATAGCAATTCAATTAATAATTGTATAGATTTTAGTTTGTATCCGGCATTAAAATATAGCGGTATATTCTTGATTTTCCATCCTAATTTTAAATTGTGATCATTGCTAATATCATTATAATATTTATCAAAAATAGCCAATCTACCTTGTAATTGTTTTAAATTATTAGTTGAAATACGCTCTCCATCATGAACATAATAGTTCACTAGTACTTTATTAACACCGCTTATTTTATGTTTTTTTGCAATTCTTAAAAACAAATCATAGTCTTGATTAGAAAGCAAATTTTCATCGTAAAGTCCAACTTCATCTATTACTTCCTTTTTTACTAATACAAAAGAATTTGATCCTATAAAATTTTGTCGTAGCAATTCCTTATAATAATACCCGTAATTAATTTCATTTATTAAATACCTTTTTGTATTTGTTACTTCATTGAAAAGTATAGCTTTACAATTTACTAATGCTATTTCATTGTCAGACTTCATTTCTTTTATTTGCAGTTCTATTTTTTGGGGTAACCATTCATCATCATCATCTAAAAAAGCTATATACTCACCTATTGAAAGTTTAATACCAGTATTTCTTGCTTTATTTGCTCCCATATTTTTAGCATGAGCAATATAAACAATACGATTATCTTCGAAAGATTCTATATACTCTTTTACCAAAGGTCTACTATGATAATCATTTGGGGAGTCATCAACTACTATTAATTCAATAGAACGATAGGTCTGATTTAAAACACTATTAATAGCTCTTTTTATTAATTTTGGCTCCCTCATGTAGGTTGGCATCACTACACTTACCAAGTTTTTTTCCATTATTTCCCCCCTTGTCTATCATATTTCGCATTAATAATTGGATTCTTCTAAAAATATTTTGTATTTTTTTTCTAAAGCTTCAATTGATTTTTTTGCATTATAATTTGATTTTTCAACTTTATTATTATTAATATTCTTTTTTCGCTTATCTGGCAAATTTACTGAGATTTTTTGAATTCTATCTACTAGCATCTCTAGATTCTCATCAAGACTAAACTTCTCTACCTGATCAGTGATATTAGCTTCCTCTGGTACACCCAACGAAGCAAAGCAGGTTAGATCGCTAGATTGGGCTTCAATAATTACCAAACCTAACCCCTCATTATAAGATGGAAAAATAAACATATCCATTGCTGAATATATCTGATTTGCTTCCCTAGACTTCCCATAAAAAATTACGCGATCCTCTATTTTTAATTGAGCTACTAGTTGTTGATATTCATCTTTTAAATTTCCTTCACCAATTAATATTAGTTTAAAATTTTCATCTAACTTTGACATTAGATGAATCAAAAAAGTTTGATTTTTATTCTTATTAAATTCGCCAACATGTCCTATTAATATTTCATTCTCTTCGATATCTAATTTTTTTCGGTGCACTTGACGCCAATCTAATTGAAACTTAAAGCTTTCGACCTTTATTCCAATTGGTACTACATTAAATGGTGCCTTAGAAAATAACCAGTTGCCAGCAGCTTGACTACTTGCAATCCTATGTGTTGTACAATAATTAAATGGCAATGTTAATAGTTTGTGTAAAAGAAAATATTTAGTAGAGGTACTATGAGCATGAGCTATACGAACAGGTATTCTATTTTTTTTTGCAACCATTAATTCAATTGCAATTGTATGACTATTTCCGTGTACATGCACAATATCATATCTCTCTTTTTTTAATACCTCATTCAATTTAAAAGCATAAGAAAATGGTTTTCGATTTCTATTTTGAATAATATGATAATTACTATTATTTTGCTTTAATAAAATTTGTATTTCATTCAGTGGTTGATTCATAAATACGTAATCAATTTTATTTTTTTGTGTATCGAGATAGTCCATAATATTATATATATAAGTGGAAATCCCTGTCAGTCCAATTGGTGTTGTCATTATATGTAATATTTTCATTATAATCCCTTAATCTTAAATACTTTTTATAAAATCATTGACCAATTCTAATACATAGGATGGTTTATCATATTTTTTCATAGAAGAATCAGCCTTTTTATATCTCAGCAAAGCTTCAGATAGTTCTTCCATCTCTGTTACCATTAATAATAGTTTTCCCTCTGCCAATACACTCGCAACTTGTAATTGATGATCATCTATATGTTCCTTATATTTAGATAGTCTTGGTACTGCAATAACTTTTTTTTCTGCTTTTAATGCTCCAATCAGAGCTCCTGTGCCGCCATGTGATACTATAATCGAAGCTTCATCTCTTTTTTTTCTAAATTCTTCGCCTGAAAGAAATCGTTCAAATTTAAAACTCTTTGGCTCATAATCAGATTGCCCTATTTGTCCAAAAACTTCATCCTGAATAATACCTTTACTTACTAGCTCATCCATCTTTTTGATCAACCGATTAAACTGGTATTCACGTGATCCTACACATAAAAAAATCATCTTTGCCAACTCCTATTCTAACTAATAAATACTTCCACCATAAACGGCATTGGGATAGATTTCTTTTAGCGATTCCCACTGAATAATAAACAAATCTGCAAACTTGTACATTAACTTGCCTGCTTTTGTACCATCATATACCCTAGCGTATGTTTCTATATAGATAAGTTTCTTTTTGAATATTTTGGAATATACAGCTAATGGTATTGCGACCATTGTTCCCGTTGTAATAACTAAATCTGGCTTTTCACTAACCCAAATATTTAATGAGTAAGCGAAGTTTTTTATCATTTTGTAAATAAATCCTTTATCTTTTGAACCTGTTTGAATTAAATAATAATCTGCTTTTTCTTGATATTGAGTTTTCTCGGTTACAAAAAAAACATCATGTTCATTCTCAAGACTTTTTAACATTTTTAATTGTTCAAAGTGTCCTCCTGAAGAAGAGACCAAGCAGATTTTTTTTCTTTCTTTCATGTAAACTCCTTAAATATGGGGCTAATAGATTTATTGATTTTCCCTTTTAATATTTAGTAATTAGTTTTAATCTTCTCAATGTTTAAATAGCTTCCTAATTCTAAATCAAACTCTCTCGGCTTTATTTTATTGAAACCTGCACCATTCGTAAATGTCATTTCTCCGAAAGTTATTTTCCCATTTTCGTTTAATAAATCAACGCGAACATGTGGGAACCCATGTGATAGTTTAGTAGCAATTTCTATCATTTCATCTAAATTTTTGGGCTTTTTGACAGAAGGTCCCAAATAATAACCTGATGTATAATCTTTTTTATCCCAATTAAGATCATAAAAAGTTTGCTCCAGGCCTTTTGGTGTTAACATTTCTATTCTTATATATTTAGGTATTCCTTCAAAACAGAACAATTTATAATCAACAGGGTCACCAGTTTCGTAACCCGTAAGATATTTTTCGATTATTATTCGCGGTTTTTCCACTCCATAGAACCATTCACCATAACTAGGTATAAAATTCGTTTTTAGCCACTCATCTAATTGTTTTATTATTTTTTGCTTATCAATAGAGCTTTTATCTGTAACTATAATATTAAATCCTGATCCATGCGTAACTTTTATTACATATTTCTCCGGTAACTCTTCAAAAGGGATATGATTAGCATTAAAACCCTCCCAATACAGTTCATTTAATATTCTTTTAAGGCCTTTTTCCTCCACAAAATTTCTAACTGTATATTTGTCTACAAGTTTAGGCATCAAAGGGTTTTTATAATTTAATTTTATCCATTGTAGTTTTTCATTAAAAGTTTTAGGGTTTTTCAAATCAAGTATTTCACCTAACTTTAACCAAAACATTAGTTTTAACTCAAGCTCAGGATTCAATTTATATAATAAATCCATTGGTTTTAATATAAATTGTTTTAATTTATAATTCATTATTATTCCTACCTTTTATAATTTTTGATTTGCAAGACAGCGGTAATTTATATTATAGCTAAAAGATTAAGGTTAATTATTATCTTGTTCTTTCTTTGTCTTATTAGTAACTCCTGTTCCACCCTCTACTATTCCATCACTACGTAGCACACTGAGGATAGTTCCCAAGAAACATTTTAGGTCGAATAAAAGACTCATATTTCTGACATATTCACCATCAAGCTTAGCTTTAATTGGTATCGGTAATTCATCCCGACCGTTAATCTGTGCCCAACCTGATAAACCTGGTAAAACATCATTGGCTCCATACTTATCCCGTTCATCTGCTAAGTCACCTTGATTCCACAAGGCAGGACGTGGTCCAATAATAGCCATCTCTCCCTTAAGGATGTTAATGATCTGTGGCAATTCATCTAAGCTTGTCTTCCGTAAGAAGTGGCCTGACTTCGTAATGAATGACGCAGGGTCATTCAGTAAGTGCGTCGGCGTGTCCTTTGGTGTATCTGCTCGCATGGTTCTAAACTTATAGATCTGAAAAAAAGTCCTATCTTTTCCAATACGTTTCTGCTTAAAGAACACAGGTCCTGGTGAGTCGCTCTTAATCCATATAGCCAAAATTAATAATAGTGGACTCAAAACTATTAAAGCAATGAGTGATAACACAAAATCAATCACTCGTTTAATGTGTATATACATACGTTCGCCCTCCACTAAAATAATCCAAACCATTTCTTACGTGGTTTCTTCGGTTCAATCGGTGTTTTTGCTTTAACAGGGTCACCATTGAGTATGTCCCGTGCGTTGGACTTAAAGTATTCAACTAATTCAGCACCGAAGTCTACTTCTAAACGATCGAAAGCTACTTCCATATTCATAGGGCGGTGTTTAATATGGTGAACATCCGAAGCTAATATATGAGCTAAATTGTTCTGGATAATTTGTTTTGAATTTTCAACTAATTTATCCCCATAATAACCTGAATAGGATGAAGTAGTTATTTGAGACATGCTTCCCATATTAATCAACTCATAAAGCCTGTATAAGTTATTAGCTAGTTCATGATTGCGTTCTGGGTGAGCAATCACGGGTGTAATACCACCAGAAATTAATTCTTGAAATACTTCATTAGTATTCGATGGGACTCTGTCTGAAGGAAATTCAATCAGATAATACTTTCCAGCACCATCTAATGATAATAAATCACCATTGTATAAGTCATCCAGGAAGTGTTCTGTGAGTCGAATCTCCTGGCTTGGATATACCTTCAAATTGACTCCCGCTTGTTCATATTGTTCTTGCAGATTTTTTGCATAGCGTATGACATCATTTTTGCGATTTAAATAGGCTCCATTACGGTGATGAGGGGTCAACACCATGTGTTCAACCCCTTCATTCACAGCTTGTCGAGCTAGTTCAAGTGATAGCTCTATAGTTTGTGCCCCATCATCCACATTCGGTATTAAGTGTGAATGTAAGTCGATGATCATACTTCATCATCCTCGATTCCATAGTAAGCATAGTAACCATAACCCTTACCTTCTTCAAATGGAACATTATTTATGACAAATCCTAGTATATTTGCTTTGACATTATCTAATGCCTCTTTCGCTTCACGTACATTATCTTTACGTGCGAAGTTCTGACGTGCTACCATTATGACTCCATCCACTCGAGTTGCTAATATTTGAGCATCTGTTACCGAAAGTATGGGGGGTGTATCATAAATAACCATATCAAAATTTTCACGTAAGTCTGCCATTAACACTGACATTTGCGGTGACCCTATTAATTCAGCTGGATTTGGTGGTATCGGTCCTGATGGTAGGAAATAAAGACCTAGTTCGTTTGATTTTTGAACTACTTGATTAAACTTTAAGTCATTATTAGCTAATAAAGTTGTTAATCCTTGCTCATTATTTAACTTAAATGTTCTATGCAAAGTAGGCTTTCTTAAATCGGCATCAACTATGAGTACATTACGTCCTGTCTGACCTAATGTATATGCTAAGTTAGCTGATGTTGTTGACTTTCCTTCCATTGGCATAGATGAAGTTATTGCGATTGAACGCACATCACGCCCCACTTGAGCGAACTCTAAGTTCGTCCGTAACGTACGGTACTGCTCTGCAATAATTGACTTAGGCTCATAATAAGTAATCAGTGGTGCTCCTAAGCGTTGTTCTTTTTCTGCTTTTGTTTGTTTTCTCTTTGGTCCGAACATTCTTATATTCTCCTTCTCAATGGTGTCTTATCTCCTACATCAGGTCGGAATCGATTTTTCTTAACTTGAGCATCTGTTAACTTATTGATCTCTGCCAAACGTATCATACCCATATTGGTTAGGTCATCGGCTGACTTGACACGTGTATCCATTAGTTCTTGAATAAGTGAAATTCCTGCAATGATTACAAAACCTAGCAAAGCACCAATTAATGCATATAATACTAAACTTGGAGATACTTGATTAGGATTGTATGATGCTGCTGATACTAAATTAATACTAGAAACTTCTTCACCGTAAAATTCACGTAAAGTATTCTCAAATTTTGTAATTACATTATTAACTACATTTTGTGCATCCGTAGGCGATCCCATGATAGCTCGAACATAAAATGCCTGTGAGTTAGCTGATTGTTCAACAGTAATTGAATCTCTTAGTTCTTCTATTGTAAATACATTACCTAAACTATCACTTACCGCCTCTAAGACTGCATTTCCACGAATAATATCTTTATAGGTATTCACTAAGTTTACGTTGGTTTGAACCTCATTATATTGAATGGCAGTATCTTGGCCACTACTTTGATTTACTAATAACTGTGCCTCTGATACATATTGACGATCAACAAACAACATCATAAAAACAACAGCTAAGACAGCTCCTACCACTGTCATTCCAATAATTCGTGCATAATATTTACGGAGTAATTTCCATAAATCCAATAAACTCATTTCTTGTTCCATTACTTCCTCCATCTTATAAGGCACTCTCATTGGCAAAATCAATGATGTGCTGTTTGATTAATTTCTTATCCATTTGTTTTAATTCTTCAATGAATTCAATTGATTCTTCAATCGGTCTATCAACGACTTTACCAATGAAGATATTTTCATCAATTTGTTCATCTACTAATTCCCCGGATGTTAATAACTCTTCATATAATTTCTCGCCCGGTCTTATTCCAGCTTCCACAATTGGAATCTCTGATTCCGTATGGCCGCTAAGTAGAATTAACTTGCGTGCTAAGTCTACTATCTTGACTGGCTCTCCCATATTCAAGATGAATACTTCTCCGCCTTCAGCATGTGCTCCTGCGAATACAACTAGACGACTTGCTTCTGGTATGGTCATAAAGTAACGGGTCATTCTAAAGTCTGTTACTGTAACAGGGCCACCGGCGGCGATTTGTTTCTCAAAGAGTGGGATGACACTTCCACGGCTGCCTAACACATTCCCGAACCGAACCGCACAAAAGATTGAGTCACTTTGTTTGTTCATACCTGTGACGATGAGTTCGGCAACACGCTTTGATGCGCCCATCACATTCGGTGGGCGAACGGCTTTGTCCGTTGAAATCATCACCATCTTACCGACTTTAGCTTGGTCGACGGCTTTAGCTACATTGTAAGACCCTAGTATATTATTCTTTAAGGCTTCTTCTGGATTCCATTCCATGAGTGGCACATGTTTATGCGCTGCTGCATGATAGACAATATCCACTTCTTCTTCTTTGAATAATTCATAGATTCGCTCATAATCTTGCACATCCGCAATCACAGGAACGAATTCGGTCATCGTATCGAGTTGTTGAAGTTCTTGATAGATTAAGTAGATAGAGTTCTCGCCATGTCCAATGAGTAGGACACGCTTTGGATTAAAGCGACTGATTTGTCGAGTGATTTCTGATCCAATGGATCCACCAGCTCCGGTGATTGCAATGGTCTTGCCTTCAATTTCTTTTCTTAAATGACTTTCATCCAATTGGATTTCTTTTCTTCCTAAGAGGTCACCAATATCTACTTTTTTAGGACCATGATTCATTTGATAAACTCCCGTAATGACATCTTCAACTTTAGGCATCTTATAGGGTTTAATATCATATTTGTTGAGTTCAGTAATGATTCGTTCATAATCTTCGGGCGTTAAACTTGGAATTGCAATAATTGCTCGATCGATGTCGTAGTCTTTCTCAATAGCTTCTAATTGTGACAGATCACCCGCAACTTTTATACCCGAGATACTTTTACCTTGTTTTTTTGGGTTTTCATCTAGAATCGCCACTACGTTTGTATCTTGTGGATTCCGTATGTGATTCTCTACGAAGAGTGATCCACCGTCACCTGCGCCAATAACAATAATTTGCTTAAGATCTTCCGTTTGGGTACGCCGACTTTGATCTTTCAATAGGTAGATATTCTGCCAAAGTACACGTAAACCAATTCCGATAATTCCAGCTACAATCCCTGCAAGTACCATGAAGCGTAAAGCAATCATAAAATCAAAAAAGATGGTGATTAAACCACTTAAAGATCCACTCAGTACGAATGCCATGAATAGAGAGAATAAATCTCTTACGCCACTATAGCGATTAATCCGCATATTTAATTTAAACACACGACTGACAATTATATAGATAACAAAACCTACAATTGTGAAAAGAAAGTACCCTTTTAATCTTGGGCTAATCATATTCCAGTAAAAGATATAGGCGCTCGCTGATCCAATACAAAGACAAATGAAATCTGCGAGTAACCAGACTATTGTTTTTTGAATGTTGTTCATTTTCTCAATCCACTTAACAAATACAGTGGTTGAATTTTGTTTTTCCAATCGGTCACCAACTTTACTATTTTAATTCATTTATTCTCTATTATTAATGTAGTTGTTCTTTTAAAGCTGCTAATGAGTTTTCATCAATGATGTCATAGTAAATACCATCGATCATCTCACCTGTTCCCGTTAATTGATAAGTTTCGATTTTGATATTTGAATTGTAAGTTTTGTATAAATCTAACAATTGTGGCAAGCTTAAGTTTGTTTCAATATTTTCTGATAAGGCAGAGAACATCTTAATATAGTTTGGTATTGATTCCAGTTCCGTTGCTTTTTGCATCACTGCTTGTACGATTTCACGTTGGCGTTCTTGTCTTGCGTAATCACCGCCTGATGTATAACGCTCACGTGCATAAGCTAATGCCATATCGCTATCTAATTCGGTTGTGACTCCAGCTACGAAATCATAGCCTCCTATCGAAAAAGAAGTCGGTGGTGTGACTTCAATCGTTCCAACTGCATCTACAATTTCCTTCAGTCCAGCCATGTTAACTACAACATAATTTTCAATATTTGTTTCTAAGAAGTTGTTTACTGTGTTTAAGCTTAATTCTGCTCCACCAAAGGCGTATGCATGGTTAATTTTATCTAATCCATAACCTTCGATCTCAACATAGGCATCTCGTGGAATACTCGCAAGAATTCCAGTTTCTTCTTCCTTATTAATATCCATAACCATCATTGTATCTGAACGACCTTGATCCACTCTTCCTAAGTCTCCAGTGTCTACTCCCATAAATAACATCGAAAAATGCTCAGAAGATTCTGATGACTCTTCCTGAGCGGATACAAACGGGTTGGGACTTAATGTTGAGGTAACCATTAGTAATATAAGTAAAACATTCCGGGTAAATTTCATCCTTTTTACTCCTCTTGATTAGATTATCAACACTTCGATATTAAGTTAATTTTTAATTCTTTCTAGTTTTGATAATATTTTTTTATAGATTGTTTAATTTTACCTTAATTATACGCATAAATCTATAGTATTTAAAGGGGGAAATTCGTTTATATCTCATTGAAAACGATTAATATATGTATATTTAATTATAATAGCAATGAAATAATTTATTCTATGCGCCGAATGTAGCATTATTATTCACTTAAACTATGATACTACTTTTTTCTCTTTTTTCTTAATTACCCCTTAAATTTACATAAACTTTACAATACTATTGGCTAAAACTATCATAAGTTACTTTATACTACAGTATATTTTGTTGGTCTTCGATTAGAAAGCGTTTGTTTATTGATAAGTTGAGAGGGATTCTATGAGACGTTTATAAAAATCAAATAATCTTCGCCGCCTTTAATTAATTGGCTTATTGCTGGAACGGGATGGCTGGTAACAATTTCTACCTCAGCTGAACATCTAGACAGTACTGCTCGCATTATAAAGGAAGGTATTGCTTTCTTAAGTGGGTCGAAAACTGATCTTGGCATTGAATCACCACATAAAGGATATCGAATTATGATGGAACAAACAGCAGGTATGCAAGGATATTTTCGTACGCAGTTTCCTAAGACTCACTAAGCACTTTATGATATATATCATGAGTTTAGACAATTACTGGGTCGGTCTATGGATGAGAATAAGATTGACTTACAGATCTATATAGGTTCATTAATTTGAAGAATTTAATGGTTGATTTGCACGGGAAGTATTATGATGGGCACTATTCTCATGCGCGGATGATTCAGAAGTTGTTATCATTTGAGTTGCGAGATTATTTGGCGATTGAGACGTACCAACCGGGAGTTGTGTGTTGCGCGCTTGGATTCAAGTGAGGCGGAGATAATTATTAGTACGTTTAAGTTGCCTGATACGATTGGGAAGTTGACGGTGGTGATTGATCACTACCTGAGCTTTAGCGATTTGAGCCGAATTAAGGCAGCGATTCAAATGGTGTTAGAAGAGAAAACTGAGAAGTATGGGGAGTTTGGTTTTGAGTTTTAGGTGGGGTGAGCGTTACCTTGGTGGGTGATGCTCTTTTTTTGTGGGGATTTTTGGAGAATTTGGCGTTTACGGGGCGTCGTGAGTCAGCACGATGAACCGTATTTCCGAATGCGGAGTGTCGTGAGGTGGCACGATGGACCGCAAGTCAATTTGCGGAGTGTCGTGCGCTAGCTCGATGAACCGTAAACCAATTTGCGGGGCGTCGAGATAGTGCTCGACGCCCTTTTCTATTCACATCTCATATTTTGTGTCCCTTTACACAAATTTTACATGAAATTTACAGTAAATTATTAATTGAGTGTTAGTATTCTATTTGCTGTTTTACTTCGGTATGTATCCAGCAACTATTTTATAACGGGGGATTTACAATGAAGATTAAATTCAAATCGAAAGCACTTTTATCGTTACTAACGGCTATGTCTATAGCACCTAGTTTTATTCCGGGGAATATCCACGCTCAGGAGTTAACGTCTGACTATTCTGAGTCGGTGGTCATTTCCGATGGTCAAACGATTGAGTCTCTAATTGAGCCTGTGATGGGGCCTCATGGCTATTTTGTAGATGTATTTCAATCGAATCGTACTGAGAATCAATCTCCTCAGAACAACGCGGTGATTGGAGTTTTAAGCGAGTTCCTTGAGTTATTCCAACCCGGTGTTGATTCCGAGGCAGGTGCGGAAGATCGCTGGCGTTTAGGAACAGTCTTAAATGAGGCGGTTCATCTTGAAAATATCGAGAAAACGGATGAGATTGTTGAATCTGCGAATGAAGACCAAATTCGTGACGCTTATTTAGTTGATCGTCGTAATCAAAATTATAGCGCGATGTTTGGTTTTGGTAGTTTTGCAGAAGCATTTATGGCGGGTGTGAACGCTGATACGACGATTCCTGATGAGGTTCCAGCAGACGCTAATGAGACGACTT
The DNA here is from genome assembly GCF_042652985.1 of Ruoffia tabacinasalis. Lineage (NCBI taxonomy): Bacteria > Bacillati > Bacillota > Bacilli > Lactobacillales > Aerococcaceae > Ruoffia > Ruoffia tabacinasalis. The sequence continues at coordinate 12,359 of NZ_JBHSHQ010000055.1, forward strand.
ATGATGAAGAAGCGACTTGGGCACAGGTTGATAGCGAGTATGGTGCGATTGCGAATTTAGTTGAGGTTGTTCGAGCGGGTTCTGCAAGTACGAATCCTTCTAAAAATTTCTTCCAATATGCGCGCCCTTACCGTTGGAATGGGATTGATGATAATATGCCTGAAGTTGAGGTAATTGACTCATTAGTTCCTCGTAAAAAGCCTGAGGCTGAAGCGACTAATGATGGTGGGTTCCCAAGTGGGCATACAAATGCAAGTTACATAGCATCACTCGCAATGGCTTACTCTGTTCCTGAGCAAATGCATTCATTCGTACTAAATGCGTCTGAATTAGGAAATAGCCGAGTGGTTGCGGGAATGCATTCAGTTTTAGATGTGATAGGTGGCCGTATGTCAGGGACTGCGATTACGACAGGTAACTTAGCGGATGAGCGTAATGATGAAGCAAAAGCTGCTGCTTATGAAGCTGGACGTGCATTATTAGCTAATAATGAAGGCTTGCAAGCTGATGGAGACATTTACGATGAGAATCCTGAACTTTATGAGGAACACCGTCAATTATACTTAGACCGTTTAACTTATAATATGACGCCTGATGAAGATATGAATGAAAGTGCGCGTGTACCGAAAGAAGCTGAAGTATTATTAGAAACTCGCTTCCCTTATTTAGATGAGGCTGAGCGCCGTTTTGTATTATTAACAACTGCGCTTCAATCTGGACATCCCATTGCCAATGATGCTGAAGGCTTTGGACGTATGAATTTATTCGATGCGGCGAGTGGATATGGTTCATTTGTAAAAGATACGGTTGTAAATATGGATGCTGACATGGGTGGCTTCGCTGCTTATGACACATTCCGAAATGATATTGATGGGACAGGTTCATTAATTAAAGAAGGTTCAGGGACTTTAGCGCTGTCTGGAGACAATACATATTCTGGAGCGACTGTCATTGATGGTGGGACTATTATTGCTAAAAATGCTTCTGCATTAGGTACAGGACATGTGATCAACAATGGAGTTCTAGAAGTTGATTCAGATGCTGGTTTGGTTGTTTCTGGATACTTAGCTCAAGCAGATGGTGCAGAGTTAGTATTAGTGGTTGATTCTATGGATGATGTGTTAAGTATTGCTGAAGATTCAGGTGACTTGGCTGGGACTATTCGAATTGTATTAGCAGATGGATTCGAGTTAGGTGAAGAAACCTTTGGTGTAATTAGTTTACCTGAAGGCTTTGATGCAAGTGGCTTGGAAGTCATTGTTGAAGGCGGACCTGAAGGGGTTCAAGTAGTTGAGAGTGAAACTGGATTTGAGTTGAGTATGTAAGTTGAAGTTGAGTTTGAGCGAGTTGCCTTTTAGGTAGCTCGTTTTTTTGTGGGGATTTTTGGTGGATTTGCCGTTTTCGGGGCGTCGTGAGGTGGCACGATGGACCGTATTTGCGTTTGCGGAGTGTCGTGAGGTGGCACGATGGACCGCAAGTTGATTTGCGGAGTGTCGTGCGCTAACACGATGGACCGTAAACCAATTTGCGGTACGTCGAGCCGGTGCTCGACGCCCTTTTCCATTGATTAAATCGAAAAAAGTCACCCTTTCGGATGACTTTTCCTTATTTTAATATTTTCAAAACAGGAAAACATCAATTTTAAAATTAGTCTTCATTATTCTCTTCAGCACCATTCATTTCATTTGGTACATTTTCATATAATTCTCTAAATGACAGTTCCATAGTTAGTTCTCTATAGCTTTCAGTATCTTTTAATATCATTCTAGTCTGAGAGGTAATTTCTTCATAACAAATTTCAGCCATTCTAAATTCCATATCTCTTTTTATATCAAAAATCTCCAAATCGTCTTCTAAGATGAAGTAAGATGTTTGTATTAATTCTAAGATATTTTCATTTGTAGCAGCATCAAATAAGGAGAATACAGCTATTATTCTCATAAAATCAGAGTCTTCCGATTCAAATTGAGGTTCTATTTTGAATGAGTAGCTCACTTTACTAATATCAGTCTTTTTTTCTTCAAAAATTAATGAATTAATAAATGTTCGGTCATATTTGAAACTTTTTGTTTTTTCCATGCCCCACCTCGATTCAATTTAGTTGGACGATACTTTTCTGATTTTTTTGTGACTGATATTACCCTCGCACTTTGGATTTTCCCAATACTAATCATTTTTCTTGGCATTTTAACTCCAGATTTTTGACTATTTATTTGCTGGATTTTAGAAATCAAACTTTTATAATCTGCCACAGAGAATCTATCTTCACCATATTCATAATCCAAATAATCTTCGGGTTTTAATCCCACTTTTAAAGCTAATTCTTCGAGTTCTAGATTAGACTGAACTCGTAATTTAACTATTTGATTTGAAAGATCATATTGTTCAGTCTGCATTGACTTTAATAATTCAGGGTTATGTTCTTTTAGTAATTCATTAAGATAATTAGAGCTCATAATAATCCTCCTCTCCTAGCCATTTTGAATACTCTTTATTTAATAATTGAATCTTTATTTTATCAGTTTCTTCACCACATAAATCGGTAACATCTTTAAATTTATTACTAGTATCTTGGTAAGACTTCGTAAACCCAAAAGTCAAAATATATAAATTTAATTCACTATCCAAGCAATAGGTTATTCTATGCGTATATGATGAAACTCTACCTATTTCTCGTTCAATTCTAATCTCATATGCATGCTGGTGTTTCTCTAACATTTTTACAATTTTAGATTCTTTGATCATTCCAAATTGATCTTTTAAATATAGTTTAATCGGGTAGTTTACTTTATTATTATTATTGTATAATTCATCGTTTACAATTGTATATGACTGTAAATGTTTTTTGATTTGCTTTAAATTTTTTATAAAAAAATCATCATGTTTTTTACCTTCGATATAATTTTTCGCCAATTCTAAATCCTCGTTCGGATTCTTTATTACTAATAAAAGCTTTGTCGTCACTTAGCACCTCGATCTTTTTAAGTAATTATGTATAATTATTATAATACAAATTTTTAAGAAACTAAAGAAACTTCTCTTATATAAATAAACGCTTTGTAACTTGCCTGTAAACAATTTGCGGAGTGTCGTGAGGTGGCACGATGGACCGCATGTCGATTTGCGGTTCGTCGAGCCGGTGCTCGACGCCCTTTTCTATTGATCAAATCGAAAAAAGTCACCCTGTCGGATGACTTTTCTTTATCTTGATAGCTTTAGGAAGCTTTTTGGTGCTTGGGATGTGAATCTCACTACTTTTCCTGTACTTGGGTGTGTAAAAGCAATTGTAGTTGCGTGCAAACCAAGTCGTTTCAGCGGATTGGTTCGTGCGCCGTATTTTTTATCGCCGGCAACTGGGTGGCCGATCTCTTCCATATGAACACGGATTTGGTTTTTGCGTCCTGTTTCAAGTTCAACATCCAATAAAGAATAATTCGCACTATTTTGCTTTTTCTTGAAGTGGGTAATTGCGTGCTTTCCACCGTTATCGTAGTCGTTTGAATAGACTTTCATCGTTTTACTTTCGGTTAGCCAAGATTCTATCTTCCCTTGGGGTTTGCGAACGACGCCTTCAACCAACGCAGTATAGATGCGTTCTTTGACAATCGTGTGCCAGTTTTCTTGCAATTTTTCTTTAACTTCTTCAGTTTTGGCGTAGATCATTACGCCAGATGTGTCGCGGTCCAGGCGGTGCACGACGAAGATACGGTTACGACGGTTGCCTTCTTGGACGTATTTTGTGACTTGGCGGTAAGCTGTGTCTTCTGCATGGTCTCTGCCGGCTACAGATAAGATGCCTGCTTCTTTGTCAATCACGATAAGGTCGTCGTCTTCATGTAAGATTTTCACGCCTTCAAGTGCAGCAGTCTTTTTCGCCCCTTCATTAGACAAGACGCCAACTTTTTGTCCTTTTTTCAAAGGATGATTAAATTGTGTGACAGCTTTTCCATCGATAAAGAACTGCCCGCGTGCTAGCATGGATTTAATATTGTTGCGGCTTTTGGGTGCTAATTGGTTGATCATAAATTTGAGTAATTCGGTTGCTTCTTCGGCTGTGTAATAGGTCATATGTTTGTTCATTTAACTCACCTTTTCATTTACTTCTTATCTTTGTAGTATAGCAGAAAAATACGCCAAAGTTTGGTATAATCACCCTACAAGATGAAAGGTAGGCAATTAAATGAATAATAATGATCGATTAACTCGCTTGCGCTATGCGCTGGATATTAAAGATAGCGATATGGTCACCATCTTTTCGATGGGTGGAGTTACCCTTACCCAAGAAGATGTTGTCCAATTATTGAAGAAATTACCTAAAGAGGATCCGACTCAAGAAAACCAATTCGTCCAAACACTCACTGATCAAGAGTTAGAACGCTTTTTAAACGGCTTAATCATCTCCCAACGCGGTAAGAAAGAAGGCGCTGGTGAGCCGAGACTTGAACTGAATCCAGAGAATGCGAATAATATTTTACTGAAAAAAGTAAAGATTGCACTCTCCCTAACCACTGACGATATTTTAGATATTTTAGCAACGGCGGGGGTTGAGATTTCTAACAGCGAATTAAGTGCTGTTCTACGCAAAGAAGGCCACCGCAATTATAAACCTTGTGGCGACCGTTATATCCGTAATTTTCTCAAAGGCCTATCCTTTGAATACCGCTCTTAGAGAAAAAACCGACGCCTTATGCGTCGGTTTCTTCTTCGTGTCCAATTGAAAAGACATACTTGTGCCCTTGAGACATGCTGTGATAGAAGCCTTCGCCTTCGTATAAATGAAAAACTTGCATACCTTGGCGAATGTCGTCATCTGGATACACTTGCTCAACATAAGGATTGTTCGCAAGTAGTTCCTGAAGGCGGTCTTTCCCAACTTGGCGCACTTTTCCCTCGATTCGGATCACTTGAACGAGATAGCCTTCTTCAGACATTGTGGTAATAGCTATATTTGGATTGTGCTTAAGTTGTTTATAAAAATCCGTCGTGGGACTGGTCATGAAAAAGACGCCCTGCTCGTTAGCAACGCCGATATGGGCATGTCTCGCATGCGGTTTTCCGTCCTCATCCACTGTTGCAAAGACAGCAACTTTCATATCTTTTTCCAAAATTTGCATAATATCATTTACTTCCATGTTAACACTCCTTCGCTCTTTATTTTCCTTTATTATAGCATATGGATTCGCTTTTATAAAAATATTTTATATGGATGAAATGTAACACAAATGTGAAGAGAATATGATATTTTCAAGTGGATATTGCTTTTTATTACCGATAATTGTACATTAGATATATTAATGAATGAATATGGTCTGACCATAGGGGGAAGAATGTTGAAAAAATTAATCTTATTTAGTTCTTTATTTATATTAGGCGGGTGTGGGTACTTGGACTCAGAACCACCAGCTGGAAAAACAGAGGGCTACGTACACGAACCCATCCAAGATGGAAATGATAATGAAAATGAAGAAGTAGAGATGCAAACAGAATCTGAATCAGCAGTTGAGACTGAAAAAGTTTCTGAAGTAGAAGAAGATTTGGAAGATGAGGTACAACTTGGTATGGCAATCTTTGTGCCAGATCCTGAATTAATGGTTTACTTGCCCATTGAAGTAGCGGAAGAAGAGCTAGATTATACAGAAGATGAGTTAATTTACTGGAATAACTTGGCGATTGAATACGGTTTGCCAACTTATGATGGTGTAAGCGACTTTAACTTATTCGCTACTGCAGTGCAACAAGCGATAGACGCTGCACAAGAATCTGTGTATGAGGAGCCTGTTTACGAAGAACCGGTATACGAAGAGCCTGTTTACGAAGAACCGGTATACGAAGAGCCGTCTTACGAGGAACCAGAATCTTCATATGAGGAACCTTCTTATGAAGAACCTACAGATGAGTATTCTTCAGATGATCAAACTGGGGAAGATTACTATAATTATGATTTTAATAATAACAATAATAGTAACCGCAGTGCTGTCTATGGAAATGATGAAAGTGAATAGAGTTTAGGTGAGAACCGCTGATCTGGGAATGTTTCCTGGGTTGGCGGTTTTTTGTGTGGGCGGAATTTGGGTTGCGGGGCGTCGTGGGGGTGGCGCGACACTACGGAAATTCAGTTGCGGACCGTCGTGAGGTGGCGCGACACTACTGAAATTGATTTGTGGACTGTCGTGCGCAGGCGCGACGCTACGGAAATTCGTTTGCGGACTGTCGTGAGGTGGCACGACGCTACGCATTCGCATTTGCGGTAGGTCGAGTCATCTCACGACGCCCCGCATTTTCCAGAAAGCTCTCTGAAAACTCAAAAAACTCCCAACCTACTTCATCACTGAGATAAAGTAAGCCGGGAGGCCATTTTATATTAAATTATCTTACTTCTTAAGCTTCAGCTTACATCATGCCTGGCATTCCGCCACCCATGCCGCCTCCGCCCATTCCCATGTCTGGTGTTTCTGATGGAATGTCTGCGACAACTGCTTCAGTTGTTAATAATAAAGCTGCAACTGATGCTGCATTTTGTAAAGCTGTACGTGTTACTTTAGTTGGATCCACGATACCCGCTTCAATCATATTTTCGAATTTACCTGTTGCTGCGTTGTATCCAATACCTTTTTCAGATGTACGGATTTGAGAAACAACGACAGAACCTTCTGCTCCAGCGTTTTCAGCGATTTGACGAACGGGTTCTTCTAATGAACGCGCAACAATTGCGATACCAGTTGCTTCGTCGCTTTCTGCTTCAAGAGCGTTGACTGCGTCTTGCACATTCACTAAAGCAGTACCACCACCAGCTACAATACCTTCAGCAACCGCTGCACGCGTTGCGTTTAGGGCATCTTCAATACGTAATTTAATTTCTTTTTGTTCTGTTTCAGTAGCCGCACCAACTTTAATCACAGCCACTCCGCCACCTAATTTAGCTAGGCGTTCTTGTAATTTCTCACGGTCAAATTCACTTGTTGTGTCTTCGATTTGTGCACGGATTAATGCCACACGGTTGTCAATTTGTTCTTTCGAACCAGCACCTTCAACAATTGTTGTATTGTCTTTAGTTACATTGACTTTACCTGCTGAACCTAAGTGCTCTTCTGTTGCGTCTTTCAATTCGAAGCCTAATTCCTCAGAGATAACCGTTGCACCTGTTAAGATAGCTAAGTCTTCTAACATTGCTTTACGACGGTCACCAAAACCAGGTGCTTTAACAGCAACCACATTTAATGTTCCGCGTAATTTGTTTAATACAAGTGTTGGTAATGCTTCTCCTTCAATATCTTCCGCAATAATTAATAACGGACGACTTGTTTGCATTACGCTTTCTAGTAAAGGTAGTACATCTTGGATGTTTGTAATTTTACGGTCTGTAATTAATACATATGGATTCTCAAGATCCGCGATCATTTTCTCGTTATCTGTGACCATGTATTGTGATAAGTAACCACGGTCAAATTGCATCCCTTCAACAACTGATAATTCAGTTTCAATCGATTGTGAATCTTCGATGGTAATAACGCCATCTTGACCTACTTTTTCCATAGCGTCAGCGATTAATTCCCCTACTTTTTCATCTCCTGAAGATACCGATGCAACTTGTGCAATCGATTCTTTTGAAGAAACGGGTTGAGATAATGATTGTAAAGCTTCTACAGCCGCGCGTGTCGCCATCTCAATACCACGACGAACACCTACTGGATTCGCACCAGCCGTCACGTTTTTCATTCCTTCACGTGCAATCGCTTGGGTTAATAATGTTGCAGTCGTTGTTCCGTCACCTGCAATATCATTCGTTTTAGAAGCTACTTCCATGACTAACTGTGCACCCATATTCTCGAAGCGATCTTCCAATTCGATCTCGCGAGCGATCGTTACACCATCATTTGTAATTGTTGGTGATCCAAATTGTTGATCTAATACGACATTACGCCCTTTTGGCCCTAATGTTACTTTAACTGTATCTGCTAAGATATCAACTCCACGTAGTAGAGCTGCACGTGCATCTTCTGAAAATCTTAAATCTTTTGCCATATAATATTCTCTCCTTTAAATTCGATATTATGCTAAGACTGCTAATAAATCTTTGTGTTCAATAATCAACAATGACTCATCGCCATGTTCAACTTCTGTTCCAGAATAATTCTTGAAGAACACTGTGTCGCCAACTTTAACGCCATCTTTTTCTTCAATTTCTGGTCCAATTGCCACAATTTCACCGTATTGTTCTTTTTCTTTAGCTGAACTTGGTAATACGAAACCACTTGCTGTCGTTTCTTCTGTTTCTGCCACTTTGATAACAACACGTTTTCCTAAAGGTTTAATCATATTATACCCTCCAAATGATTTTTATTTTTATATTTAGCACTCGTTTTATTTGAGTGCTAATGGTTTAATCTTATAATAGTCTAAATTGGTCAAAAAATCAAGTCATTGAATTATTTTTTTCGAAAAAAAAAGCACACCTTTTGGCATGCTTTACAATTATTTATTTTCAAAATCAGAGAAGTCCTCTGCATCATCCATATTACTATCAATGAAGTAAATGAGTGTCTGTAGTTCATTTGTCAGGTCCACATTTTGAACACGAACGTTGCGTGGTACATCAAATCTAAGTGGCGTGAAGTTCATGATTCCTTTCACTCCCGCCTCGATAATTCGGTTCACGATATCTCCTGCGACGTCTTGTGGGACTGATAAAATAATAATTTCAATTTGTTGTTGTTGGATTTGCTCTTCCAATTCATCCATTGAATAAACTGGGACACCACGTTGAATTGTTCCAATTATGTCAGTATTTACATCAAACGCGGCTCCAATTCGAATATTGCTATTCTTCCGGAAATTGTAGTTAATCAGTGCATTCCCCAAATTACCTACACCCACCAGTCCAACCGACGTTAAGCGATCTTGATTCAAAATACGCGAGAAAAAGTCTAATAAGTGATCCACATCGTAACCGTAACCACGTTTCCCCAATGCCCCGAAGTATGAAAAGTCACGACGAATGGTCGCACTATCTACTTTTACAGCTTCACTTAATTCCGTTGAAGAAATGCGCTTTTTCCCTGCATGTTGCAAGAATCGTAAATACCTATGATAGATGGGTAATCTCAAGGCAGTCGCTTTTGGTATTTCTTTTGCCATAAATTGCCTCCTCCTAGGTTTATCTATATCTAATTTTTAAGTCATGCTCATTATAGCACTCCTTCACAAACTTTGTCCAAATGTAACCTTCGAGGGTTTACAATTATTGTGAATTCTGAGCCTATTTAGCCTAACTTTTATATTCTAATATATTTTATAGTGAGAATAAAGCTTTTTATGTGAAATATTATGCAAAATAGTAATTAAATTCGAATATGGTGATGATTGTTTGTGAAAATTGGTGATTTTTGTCGGAAACGAGCACTCGAATTTTTTTCGAATGATTGTTTAGTCCGAATCGAGCACTCGAATTATTTTTGAATGATCGTTTAGCCCGAATCGAGCACTCGAATTCATTTCGAGTGCTTGTTTAGCCGGAATCGAGCACTCGAATTTTTTTCGAGTGCTCGTTTATCACGGAATATCCCGGAATCGGAATTTTAGATCATCAAATGCGTCTTCCATCCGCTTCATTGGGTTAATATAGTCAGCGGTCCGGCCGCGGCTATGTACTTTGAAATATTTCTTTAGGACGTGTCGGATTGTATTATGAATGCCTTTCGTATCTTGGTAATAATTTAGGGTTCTTCGAGTCAGCGGCTGGTCATAGTCTAGGATTGCTAAGTCGCATAGGGTTCGCAACACTGCTTTTTCTTTTGACTCGCGGTAGCCACATGACCGGCAGACAACGTGATATCTTTCGGTTCCAACATCGATCTTGTGACCACCGCACCCGCAGCACACAATTCCTCGGTAGATCTGCGTTTTGTCAACATCTACTGGGCGCACTTTTGGGAATTTCCGGCGGCTCGCTCGCTTCATTAATTTTACCGCCACTTCTTCGGGGCGCCATTTTGCTCCGTAGGTTTCTTTTTCCAATTCTTTAAAATACTTATTGATTTGCCACCGCTTTAAATACAAGCCTTCGGCGCGTGAATCTGAGATTTGGACGGTGTCTTCTTCTTGAATGAAAACTAATTTTGTTTCGACTTCAGTCCGAATGCCCATTTCATCTAAAAGTGCTTCAAGAATTTCTCCCGCTCGTTTCATTTGGGTAAAGTAGTCTCTGGATAACTTCCACCCATTAGTGGTCCAAACGCCGTCGTGGTACTGATATTGGCTTAATAAATTTTTCACTTCAAACATGCGAATTGCGTTATTTGAAATAAGTAGTGCGTCAATTTGGGTTTCGCCGTAACGCATTTCAAAGGCTAGATCGGTCAGTAGTAGCATTTTGTTCGGCAAGACTTCGCTCACTATTTTCTCAAATTGAACTTCGCCTTGATACCCGCTTTGCATCTTTTCTAAGTGTCTTTGGTTCTCGCCGGTTAATTCGTATCTTTGAGACATAATTTCAAAATAAGCTAACTCGATTGATTTTTTCATTTTATATCACTCCTTAAAATTCCTTCTATATATAGATACGTAATTTAGGGCAGTTTCCATTTTATTATTTTATATTTTGTGAAATGTGTGTGTGTGGGCTATAATAATTAGGAGTTCAAATAGAAGGAGTCATCGAATGATTTTACTACAAGCTAATGACGTTGCGCGTCGCTTTGCTGATGTGACGCTGTATGAGAACGTTTCATTTAATATCCAAACGAATGACCGCATTGCTCTTGTTGGGCGTAATGGTGCGGGAAAATCAACATTAATAAGTCAAATTATGAAAACAGAACCGATTTCTGCAGGGGAGATTACACGCTCACGCGATTTGCGGGTGGGTTATTTAGAGCAGCATGTGTCGATTGATTCGGACCGCTCGATTTGGGAAGAGATGTTACATGTCTTCTCGGATACCCTGGCCTTGCGCGAAAAAGCGGAAGTGGCTGCTGAGCGAGTGGCTGAGTTGAGTGAGGATTGGGAATCGAAGGAGTATCAAAATGCTCTAAGTGCCTACGATCAGATTCAACATCAGTTATCGGAATCCAATGCCTACGGGGTTGAGTCGGAAATCCGGACGGTCTTACATGGGTTTCAATTTTATGAAGAAGATTACGACCGCCCTGTTCAGTCACTTTCAGGTGGGCAAAAAACCAGACTGGCTTTGGCGCGTATCTTGCTGATGTCTTACGATCTTTTGATCTTGGATGAGCCGACCAACCACTTGGATATGCAGACGCTGAACTGGCTCGAGGGCTACTTGCGTGGCTATCGGGGCGCGCTTTTGATTGTGTCGCATGACCGCTACTTTTTAAATCGGGTGGCCAATCAAGTCATCGAGTTGCGTAACAACACCCTGCATACTTATAAAGGGAATTATGATTTTTATTTAAAAGAGAAAGCCTTGCGTATGGAACAGGAATGGCGCGAGTACCAGAAGCAGCAAGTTGAGATTGAAAAATTGGAGGACTTTGTTGCGAAAAATATTGTCCGAGCGTCTACGACGAAACGTGCGCAGAGTCGCCGGAAAAAATTAGAAAAAATGGATCGTATCGAAAAACCGAAGCAAGATGCAAAAGCACCGCGAATTGAGTTCAGTGCGAGTCGCGACAGCGGAAACCGTGTGATTGAAACGCGCGACTTGACGATTGGTTATGAAGAGCCGATTGCTAAAACTATAAATATGGACTTGCGTCGCCAAGATGCGATTGCGATTGTAGGGCCGAATGGGGTCGGAAAGACGACTTTCTTGAAGACTATTTTACAACAAATCCCTGCGCTTTCTGGGGAAGTTATTCTCGGAAGTAATGTCGACATTGGTTACTATGACCAAAATGTGAATCAATTGGATGGGAATCAAACTGTGTTGGAGACACTGTGGCAAGCGCACGATACAACCGATGAATGGAAAGTGCGTTCGATTTTAGGGAGTTTCTTGTTTAGTGGCGAGACGGTTGAGAAGAAAGTGTCGATGTTGAGTGGTGGTGAGAAGGCCCGCCTGAGCTTGGCACTGCTGGCGACCGATCATGACAATACTTTGTTATTAGATGAGCCGACCAACCACTTAGACATTGATAGTAAGGAAGTTTTGGAAGAGGCGCTAATTGATTATGACGGCACTCTACTGTTCGTGTCGCACGACCGCTATTTTATTAACCGCATTGCGACCAACATTTTGGAAATATCACCTGATGGCGCGTCGCTTTATTTAGGTGATTATGATTACTATATTGAGAAAAAACGTGAGTTAGAGGAAATTGAAGCTTTACGTGAGCAGGATAGTCAGGTCGAGGCCACTCCTAATAAGGAAATGTCTCAAAACCAGTTCACTTATGAAGAAACAAAAGCTTTGAAAAAGGACTTGCGGAAACTTCAAACTAAAGTCGATGAGGCAATGGTGGAAAGTGAAGCCATGGATGCCTTGATCACAAAGCTTGAAGCGGACATGATCAGGGCGAATGAAGCCAATGACCAACCTGAGTTAGCTGATTTGAATAAAGAACTGATTGAAGCGAACGAGCGCCAATCAAATGCGCTGGAAACTTGGGAAGATGCAAGTATTGAACTTGAGACTTTCATGGAAGAGCATCCTGGGATTGAGATTTAGATATAGTACGGGAAAAACACCAAACTTTGTGAGAAGTTTGGTGTTTTTTTTGTTGTGAGTTATTGGTTGCGGGGCGTCGTGAGTGAACACGACGCTACGGAAATTGGCTTGCGGAGTGTCGTGAGCGTGCACGACGCTACGGAAATTGGGTTGCATAGTGTCGTGGGCGAGCACGACACTACGCATTTGAGTTTGCGGTACGTCGCGAGTGAGCACGACACTACGTATTCGGATTTGCAGTACGTCGTGAGCTAGCACGACGCCCCGCAAACCCAAAAAAAGCCTTTGAGATAATTTCCTCAGAGGCTCACATCTTCATTTTATAAAATTACTGGACAACCCAGCCTTTCACAAGTTCGCGCGCTTGAAGTTGTGCGGCGTTTGCGATTTCTTTATCGGCCATTCGATTTTCCGCTTGGCTAGGGATAACATATTCATCAAGCAAGACCCGTGATTTTTTCACAAAGCCGATGTCAACGAAGCGCGGATCTGCGACTTGATATTGTGTACCGACTCGCACAGCCTGGTCTACTTCATCTGAGAATCGCACCCAAGCCTGGCTGACAACATACTCGCGCCCGCCAATTCGAAAGACATACCCACCTTGTTGCGTCGCTCCTAAATATTCAACCGGCTCGCTGACAAACATTTTCTCGTAAAAACCAACCGCTTCAAAGCCTTCATCAAAATACCCATCCCGGTAGGCCTTCATTTCCATAGCTTGGTACGGCATATCAATCATGAAAAATGTTCGTTTGAAGTCGCGAATTGCGGCGGTCTCTTTACTCGCTTGCTCAATTAAATCACCGTATTGAGAATAGCCCCCAACTGCGCCTAAACCAAATAGTGTGAAGGCGATAATAGTCAGAATCAGTATTATTTTTGGGATTAATAAATTAACATAATATAGGCAGGAAACTAATAAAATAGATAGAATAATTACGACTAATAAGCCCCAAGCAAAATATTCATAATAAAATTGCTCCATCGCTATCCATTGTTCGTACATATTAGCCCCCTCTTGAATTTAGTTACTTTATTTTAATACATTCTGGATAAAAATTCTATTGGAACATGGGATTGGCTAGTGGGTTTGGGCGTCGCGGATCGGTGCGACGCTACGGAAATTGGGTTGCGGAGTGTCGTGAGCAAGCACGACGCTACGCATTTGAGTTTGCGGTACGTCGTGAGCGTGCACGACACTCCGCATTTGTGTTTGCGGTACGTCGTGAGCGTGCACGACACACCGCATTCGGATTTGCAGTTCACGGTGAATAGACATTGTTCATCTAAAATAGCCGCCTATCCTTACACCCTTTCAATCGCAATCCCAAATCCGAATATGTATAATGAATGTACCCATGGTCAACTAAAGGAGGAACTACCATGCCTGAAATCAAACATAAGAAACGCGAGCCACACCTTGATAAAGAAGAAGACGTTATCATCAAGTCAGGACGCTTTCGAATTTATTTTCAAAACTACTATACAATTATTTCTTTAATCAATGATATTCTTACCGGTGGCTTATATTTTATAGGGAGTATTTCAAATATTCTAGGAGCACCCGTTATAATCGGAAATATCGCATACTTGATAGGGGGATTTTTTCTACTTATGCGTCCCATTTTGAAAATTTTCCGAAATGTATTTATCTATAATGAAGAAGAGTACCAACGTGAGGTTGTCGATGTGGAAATAGAAAATGAAGATCAGTCAGAATAACTTGATATTTATCCACAGTCCGAGTTAAAAAAGCCAAACTGATCTTCTGTTTTGAACTATTATAATGTCTGAGTAAGCTTTTTTATCAACATATACAACTAAATTTATCACTTTTGCCGGCTTGCGGAGTGTCGTGATAAGGCGCGACACTCCGTATTCGGATTTGCGGTACGTCGCGCCGACTCACGACGCCCCGCATGCTACAAAAAAAGGCCACTGAGGTTTATTTCCTCAGAGGCCTGTCCTATTCTTATTTTCCCTACTCACCTAACATCAAACCAGGGATAGCATTGATATCTAATTCACTGAAGTCTTTGTCGGCATACATATGATGTGCGCTGGCTCCGATCATCGCTGCATTATCTCCGCACAATTTTAAGGGTGGGATAATTAATTCTACATTTGGAAATTCAGTGGCTAGGCGCGTTGACAACTCCCCGCGCAGTCCGGAGTTGGCTGCTACTCCACCAGCTAAGATAAATTGGCAAACTTCTGGATGTTCGTGTAAAGCTTTGCTTGCTTTTTCTACCAACACTTCTACGGCTGCAGCTTGGAAGCTTGCAGCTAAGTCTTCAGGCACAATCTCATCGCCACGCTGTTTCGCGTTATGCACGGTATTCATTACGGCACTTTTCATGCCGGAAAAGCTAAAGTCAAAATTGTCCTCGTGTATCATCGCACGCGGAATTGCGTATGCTTCAGAATTTCCTTTGCCGGCTAACTCGTCTAAATATTTTCCAGCGGGGTAAGGCAAGTCTAGAATCCGTCCCACTTTATCGTAAGCTTCACCAACAGCGTCATCTTGCGTTTCACCGATAATTTCAAATGAAAATTCTTCTTTCATATAAACGAGTTCAGTATGTCCACCACTGACAATCAGTGCCATTAATGGAAACTTCAGCGGTTTGACCAATTGACTGGCATAAATATGACCCGCTAAATGGTTGACTGCGAGCAAGGGTTTGTTATACACCATCGCTAGCGATTTTCCAGCTGTCACCCCAACTAATAAAGCGCCCACGAGTCCGGGTCCTTGTGTAACCGCGATTGCGTCCATGTCTGCGACGCCATACCCACTTTCTCCTAAAGCCATATCAATCACTTGGGTAATTTGCTCCACATGGTGACGGCTCGCCACTTCGGGCACGACACCGCCGAATCGCATGTGACTTTTTATTTGTGATGCAACGATATTTGATAAGATTTCTCGCCCGTCTCTAATGACCGCCACACTTGTCTCGTCACAACTTGTTTCAATAGCTAATATTAATGATTCACTCACTCGATCTCCTCCTTTCGCCATAGCATATTCACCGCATCGTCCTGCGGATTTGAATAATAATTCTCTCTCACTGACACCAACTCAAACCCCACGCTTTGATACAATTTTATCGCTACTTGGTGTTGGCTTCGCACCTCTAGAAAGGCACTGTCTACATCTTTTAAAGCCTTTTTCAATAAACTATTTCCTAAACGGCGCCCGCGAAATCGCGGATGCATGTACACACGCAGGACTTCGAGTTCGCCGAACAACACTTGACCAGCAACGTAACCTTGAATCGTGTCACCGTCGCACATAAACCAATAGCGCATGAAGCGGTTTGTTAACTCACTTTCGAACTGTTCTGGGGTCCATCCAAAGTCATGTAAACTTTCCATAATAAAATTGCGCTCAATTTGTTTAAGCATTAGGCATCTCCCGTTTTAATAAAAAGGCTGTTTCTTTGTTGTCTGAATAATAATTTTCCTTGATGCCGTACTTTTTAAAATCTTGTCCGTAATATAATTTTTGCGCAATCGTGTTAGATTCGCGCACTTCGAGCGTAATTCTTGGCGCTTCTTCGATTTCAGCTAAGCGAATCCACAAGTCGAGTAATTTTGAGCCGAGTCTTTGGTTTTGATATTTTTCCCGGACTAATAAATGACTGATGTGCGCACCCTTTGCAAGAAACCGCCCTGAAATCATGGCTACGACCTCTTTATTGGTCGTATCTTCCACTAAAATATAGACGCAATACGGATTTCTAAACCAATCGTGTTCGAAATCTTGTTGAGTCCAGGCGTGGAAGCCTTTGTAGGCATCATTTTCCAATTCTATAAAAAGCGGTACGTCCTCAGCTTTCGCAAGTCGTATGCTAAAAGACTGGTCCGAACGGCTCCATAGAGGCTCTTCATCAATAATTGGCCTAATTCGGTCCATGATTATATGATTCACTTGCCTCGCATTTTGAATGCGTCTAATAAATTCTTGCATCACACTTACCTACAACTTTCTATCAAAAAATTTAATCATTTAAAATCAATAAGTTCGTCTGGATTGAGAGTATCGCTGTCCGATTTCTCCGCCCACTCTTGTTCCGCCAAAGTCGCGTGTGCATAATTAGGTGCTAATAAGGTTGGCTCCTCAATCTGCGTCCAAGGGACTTTTCCAAACGTATGCACCGCATGTGGATACGCGTTCCAGTCGTCGATGACCGTTAATTTAGTCGTCGGCAGTTGACGGATCGCCATTTCCACAAACTCATCGATGTCTGTTCCAACGAGAGTTAGGGTGCTGTTCGAGTTTATATGTTTTTTTATTTTCGCTAAAAATACGTCGAATTTTATATGTTGATCGTGCTCAACCGCTTCTAAAACGCCTTGGTTATCATATTGATATAAAGCGGTGTAAGCAGTCTGGCGGCGGGCATCCATAATCGGCAGGACAAAATCGGTCCGTTCCGAAGCCGCTCCGGCCATTAAAGCCAGCGAGGAAACGCTATATAGAGGCAACTTCGTCGCGTTCGCCCATACTTTTGCGAACGTCACACCAATGCGCAGTCCCGTGTATGAGCCCGGTCCGTTTCCGACAATAATTGCGTCAATCTCACTCATTTTCCAATCGGTGTATATTGTATTTTAAAAAGGGGCCAAAATTTTAGGAATTGCAATTGAAAATGGGACCACCTGTCAGTG
>NZ_JBHSHQ010000056.1:0-47002 GCF_042652985.1 Ruoffia tabacinasalis
TCAAGCAACAACTTATGCTGCTTGATCTTGATTAAAATGAGTCATCAACCCTATTTGACAAAGAGCCAAATGTTTATGATGGTTTAAAAATTATTGAGCTGCTTCTTCCCACTCAGTAACTTCACCTAAGAAGATTGAACGAATTGTTTCTAATGATAAATCTTCTACTGTACTTTCTGGGTGAACTACAACAGCAATTCCATCAAGAGCGATGTTTGCTTGGTTTAATGCTGCAGCTTCATCTTCTGTTAATTCACGAGAAGACATACCTAAGTCAGCAGCTCCACCAGTTGCAGCTTCGATACCAGCAGAAGAACCGTTTGAAGTAATGTTAATAGTTACGTCTGGGTTTAATGCCATGTATTCTTCAGCTAAAACTTCCATAACTGGAGTTACTGATGTTGATCCAACAACTTCAACAGTTCCTTCTAAGCCAGCAGCTTCGTATGAAGGTAATGAAGCAACAACTGATCCTGATTCTTCTTCAGTTGACTCTTCTTCTGTTGCTGATTCTTCTTCTATTGTTTCTTCTGATGAAGCTTCTTCTTCTGTAGTTTCTTCTTCTGTAGTTTCTTCTTCTGATGCAGCTTCTTCAGCTCCAGCAGATTCTTCGCCTTCAGCTGGCTCTTCAGTTGTTTCTTCTGTTGCTGATTCTTCAGTTGTTTCTTCTGATGAAGCTTCTTCAGATGATTCTTCACCTTCAGCAGATGCAGAAGCGTCTACAGCGATGTATCCTTCTTCTTCAACAATTGTTTGTCCTTCTTGAGAGTGGATGAATGTTAAGAAGTCAGCTGATACGTCTGATTGATCTTCTCCCCATGCCACTACGAATGGACGAGCGATTGGGTAATCTCCAGCGTTAATTGCTTCTGGAGTAGCTTCTGCTCCATCAACAGTAACAGATTTAACTGTATCATCTAATGAACCTAATGAGATATATCCAATTGCATTTGGATCTCCAGCAACAGTTTGCATAACTCCGTTAGTACTGTTTTGGATTGCAGCTGATGTAGTAGTCATGTCATCTTCGTTTTCGTCAACAACACCAACGATTTCTACGAATGCTCCACGTGTTCCTGATCCATCTTCACGAGAAACAACGTTAATTGTTCCCTCTTGTGCGAATGCTGGTACAACTGATGATAATACTAATCCTGCAGTTGCTAATAATGGTAAAGCTTTTAATGTTTTTTTCATTAATGTACATCTCCTTTTGATTTTTAATGTTTCAACGACATCTAATCACTCGTCTGATAGTCAAACCATCAGTACACCTCTATTATAACAAGCGATTGTAAATTTAATGTAAATCTATTGTAAATTTTATGTTAAGACTCTCTGTTTTCCTTAACGATTTCTTTAATAAAATAAAATCCCCTCTTCATTAAGCCTTAACTTAATGAAGAGGGGATGGGTATGCCATTAGTTTAATTCTACGATGTCTCCTGAGTGTAAGTACACAATTCTTTCGCAAATATTAGTCACATAATCTCCGATACGTTCTAAGTTATTTGCAACACCAATATAGTTAATACCTCCGATAATTACTTCAGTATCAAATTCCATTGTTTGTGCAGCAATTCCATAAATTTGTTGTTGTAGTGCATCTAACTCATTATCACGGTCAGCAATTTTACGTGCTGCTCTAACGTCACCATTAACAAATGCTTGAATGACATCAGTAATCATCCCTTGAGCAATCTCACCCATTTGTTTAACGATATCATCTAGGCGCTCAATTTTTTCTTCATTAGGATTACGACGAATGACAGTCTTAGCTACAGATGTTGCATGGTCAGCGATACGTTCTACATCTGAGTTTGCAGAAAATACTGTAAAGATTTTTCTTAAATCTCCGGTCACTGGTTGTTGTAATGCTATTAGACGGTATGCGTCTCTTTCGATTTCAACACTTAAAGCATTAATTCTTAAGTCATCAGAAATTACTTCGTGCGCTAATTCATTATCATTCTCGTCAAACGCTTTAATCGCTTTATGTAATGACTCATTAGCGAAGTTACTTAACATAATTAATTTATCCAAAAATTTATCTAGTTCTTCTTGAAATGCTTCTCTCACTGTTTTTCCTCCTAGAAAATATACGTATTAGTTTAAATAAAATTAACCGAAGCGACCTGAAATATAATCGTCAGTACGTTGATCTGACGGGTTACTGAAGATTTTCTCAGTATCGTCGAATTCAATGACTTCCCCAGTTAAGAAGAATGCTGTTTTATCAGAAATACGTGCGGCTTGTTGCATATTATGAGTAACAATAACAACCGTATATTTCTCTTTTAATTCAGAAATAAGTTCTTCAATTTTCCCAGTAGAAATTGGGTCAAGTGCAGAAGTTGGCTCATCCATAAGTAATACTTCTGGATCGTTAGCAATCGCACGTGCAATACAAATTCTTTGTTGTTGTCCACCAGAAATTGCTGTTGCATTTTTATCTAATTTATCTTTTACTTCATCCCAAATTGCTGCTGCTCGTAAACTTTCTTCAACAATTTGGTCAAGTTGAGTTTTATCTTTAATCCCGTGAGTTCTAGGTCCATAAGCAATGTTGTCATAAATACTTTTTGGGAATGGGTTTGGATGTTGGAATACCATACCAACTTTTTTACGTAATAAGTTAGCGTCATAGCCTTTTTCATAGATATTTTGACCATCTAAAGAAATTAATCCGTCCACGCGAGCATATGATACTAAATCTTGCATACGATTTAATGTTTTGATAAATGTTGATTTACCACAACCTGAAGGTCCGATAAATGCTGTAACTACTTTCTCTTCAATATCCATATTGATATTTTTTAACGCTTGAAAATCACCGTAATAAAAGTCTAAGTCTTTAATTTTAAATTTTGTGTTAGCCATATTTTTTATTTCCCTCCAGAGCCTAGTCGATTACCAATTAAATTTGATAAGCCATTAATGAATAGAACAATTAATATTAGAATCGATGCAACAGCATATGACTCATCAACGTGAAGTCCTTCTTGAGATAACATATACATGTGGACCGCAAGAGTACGACCTGAATCTCCTAATGATGATATCATACTTGATGATGATCCTAAAGTATAGATAAATGCTGCTGACTCACCTACAATACGTCCAATTGCTAAGATAACTCCGGAAAGAATCCCTGGCATCGCAACTGGTAGAACTACAGTAAAGATTGTTCTTAATCTTCCTGCTCCTAAACCATAACTACCCATACGTAAAGAATCATTAACCGAACGCAATGCTTCTTCAGTAGAGGAGATAATGATTGGTAAAATCATAATTGTTACTGTTAAAATACCCGCAAAGTGAGAATATCCCCACTCAAACTGATATACGAATAAAAGCATACCGAACAGTCCGTAAACAATTGATGGAACTGCCGCTAATGTATCGGTTGCTAAACGAATAATTGGTAAAAATTTACTTTTTTGATCGGCATATTCAACTAAGTAGAACCCAGTAAAGATTCCTATTGGACCTGCAATGAGTAATGATGCACCAATAATAATTAATGTTGAAATAATTGACGGCATCATTGATACATTATCAGTCGTATAATCCCACTCAAACATTGATGCTGATAAATGAGGTAATCCATTATAGAAGATATAACCTACAATGAAAAGTAACATACCTAATGTAAATAAACCTGCTGCCCATACTAATATTTTAATAAAGCTGATTTTTTTAGTCATTAGTCGTTACCTCCTTTGTTTTTTACAATCATGAAAGTAGTATTAAGAATAATGATAAAGATAAATAATACAACGGCTGTAGCAATTAACGCTTCTCTATGTCGACCACTTGCATAACCCATCTCCAGAACAATATTCGTCGTTAATGTACGAACACCTTGGTTTAAATCGTTAGGGATTGCTGGTTGGTTACCAGTAACAAGAATAACAGCCATTGTCTCACCAATTGCACGACCAATACCTAAGATAATCGCAGATAAGATTCCTGATTTTGCAGCAGGTAAAATAACGCGCATAATTGAACGGTCATGATCAGCACCTAAACCAACACTCGCTGAATAGTATTCTTTAGGAACAGCACGTAAAGATGCTTCAGTCAAACCAATAATAGTTGGTAAAATCATAATACCTAACAATGTAGAAGCCGTTACAATATTCATCCCTGTTCCTCCCATTAAATCACGGAAGAATGGCACAAATAATCTTAATGCAAAATAACCATATACAATAGATGGAATTGATGCCATTAAGTTAATTGCAGGCTTTGCAAATTTATATAACCAGTCAGGACAGTAGAATGCCATAAAGATAGACGAAAGAACACCGATTGGAACCCCAATAATAATTGCTCCTGCTGTAACAACAAGTGACCCAACAATCATTGGTAAGATACCAAATGAAGGGTTGGAAGCAGTTGGACGCCATACCTCGTTAAAAATAAAGTTTCCTATTCCTTCTTCAAGTATAAAAGGTACTCCACCTTCAAAAATAAAGTAGAATATTAAAATAATCGAAAGAATCGATAATGACGCACACACTATGAAAACATATTTCATAAATGTTTCAGTAAAATTAGACTGCATACAGAATCTCCTTTTAAAAAATAAGTTGCATTACAATTAAGTACCGTAATAGAATACTTGCGTCTTCATTTTACAACTCAATTGTAAATTTTATGTAAATTTTATGTAAATATTTATAAAGCGGTTTATTATAGTCTTTGTAAAGATGTCAACTCGGGAAAAATTGCAACAATAAAAAAACACTTTAGATCATCAAGTATTGTTACAACCGAATTACACAAAAAAATCTATATATATTTTTTCGCATATAATTTCTATGATTAAAAATATATATAGGTTCCATAAGCGTGACTCATACTTTTTCGCTTTATTAAATGCTTTTCAGCTTGACTCAACGGGAAATAAAATTATTCCAAAGGAAGTTTAATATGGAATGTTGTACCGATTCCCACCTCACTTTCAACATGAATGGTTCCGTTCATGTTCATAATTAAGTTACGTACTATTGATAAACCAAGGCCGGTTCCACCGGAATTTCGACTTCGCCCTTTATCTACTCGATAGAAGCGTTCAAAAATTCGTTCTTGGTCTGCTTTTGGAATTCCAATTCCTTTATCTGAAACAGAAAAATGTACAGAATTATTAACTTGTTCAATATTAATTTTTACTTCACTATCGACATCTGAATAATTAATGGCATTATCAATCAGATTTGTAAAAATTTGTTCAATACGATGTTGATCTGCCTTCATCATCACAGGTCTCTCAGCATCAACTGAAATACTAATATGTTTCCTATCAGCCTGTTTGTAGAAGAATTGAATTAAATTATTCACGGTCTCTACAACTTCAAACGGCTTAACAACCATAGGTTCACTTTTCTTCTCAACACGAGACAATTCTAAAATATCACTAATAATCGTCTCTAACCGATTACTTTCATTTGCAATGATTGTAATAAATTTCTCCGCTAACTCTGGTTGCTTTAAAGCACCATCTAAAAGTGTCTCAGCAAAACCTTTGATTGCTGTCACTGGTGTTCTTAACTCATGTGAAGCATTCGCAACAAACTCTGTTCGAACTGTTTCTAAGCGTCTTACTTGTGTAATGTCATACAATAAGACAAGAATCGATTCAATCTCATCAGGTGATTTCCCGTAAGGAATAATATTCACATCTATAAATTTAGACGTCGGAATATATAGTTCGATGTGATTGCTTAATGGCTGATGCGTCTTAAGTGCTTCATTAATCATATCTACCAGTACATAACTCTTAATTACTGCCTGGAAAGATCTTTGCGTTGTGTGTATATCTATATTTAATAATTGCATCGCTTCAGAATTAATTAATTCGATTTTTCCAGAATTACTTATTAAAACTACACCTAAGTTTAAATGTCCCATTAATAAGGATAGTCGTTGCTCACTAGCATTTAAATCACCACGTTTGGTTTTTAACTCTTGTTTTAATGTCGAAATATTTGTACCTAAATTATCGATAACGGGTAAATTACCTCGTATATATTCAAATTGGTACTGATCATCTTCTACATGTTCAACCGCTAAATTGATGGCTTCGATTGGTTTTGTAACAAAGTTAAGCATATGTCTATACACCAAGTATATTAGCAGTAAGATGATGATGATAATGACTGCCATCCACAAATAAAAGTCATCTAATTGATCTTGAAACAATGACTTGTTATAGTACTTTACTAACTGATACGTCCCATCATTTGCTTCGATTGGCGTGTAAACAACATAACCATTTAGATATACCTTGCTCGACACTTTATCTTTTGGAGAGTCTTTTAGCTGTTGTCGAACCGTTTGTAGTCGGGTTCTTTCAGCAAAATCATTCCAAATAACTTCGCCATCTTTCAGTACAATTGATTCTGCGCTATCTGTACGCTTGAATGGTTCAATTTTTAACTCGACTTCTGAAAAGCTCTCAGCATTCACTCCTAAATCTTCTAGAAATTCTGCTTGAATCTCAGCTCGTGTCTCCAAGGGCTGTAATATTGAACGATGAATGAGCTGTCTCACAAAATACCCAGAGATACTGATTCCAATTACTACGCACACAATTAAAATAATTCGGGAATTGCGTTTATGTAATCTCTGGTTAAAAATCATTCTTTTGGCACCACGAATTTATACCCGAATCCTCGCACGGTTTTGATATATTCAGGATTTTTCGTATCTTTTTCGATTTTTTCTCGTAAATGACTAATATGAACATCGACAATTCGTGTCTCACCTGCATAATCAAAGCGCCAAATACTATTTAATAATTGTTCACGACTTAAAATACGACCTTTACGAACAGCCATATAAACTAATAACTCAAATTCTTTAGGTGTCACTTCAATTTTATCGCCGTGAACGACAACTTCATATCGATCAGCGTAAATTTCAATATCACCTAATTTAATCACTGAATCCGATTCATCTTGTAATAAGTAACGATCTTCTTCGTAGTCATTATAATTATCTTCTAATTCACGTAACTCAGCATCAACTGCTTCTTGATGAGCTTGTTCACTGTCTTTTTCTGACATATGTTTTGCTTCAGTTCTTCTCAAGATTGCTTTTATTCTTGCCGTTACTTCTCTAGGACTAAATGGCTTAGTCATATAATCATCTGCACCAAGCTCTAAGCCGATTACCTTATCGTACTCGTCATCTTTAGCAGTTAACATCAGAATCGGTGTATCTATATCCTCTTGTCTTACCCGACGGCAAATATCCATACCATCCATTCCTGGTAACATCACATCTAATATAATAAAGTCGTATTCATTCGTCTTTATCATCTTATATCCACTTTCACCATTATTGGCGGTGTCAACGGTATATCCGGCTTCTTTTAAGTTGTATTCTAATAATGTTAAGATTGCAATCTCATCATCAACAACTAGAATATGTTTCATAATTATCCTCCAGTTCATACCTATATACTATAATAATGCTCGTGTCTCCTATCTTATCAAAGTATGAAACCATTTTGTACAGGAAACTCTACATCATTTTTTATTATAACATTCTTTTAATATTCATTCTGTGTATATATTGTACCTTATCCATTAAAAAAAACTCAAAGGTTACGTAAGCTCTTGCTTTAATAATCTTTGAGTTTTCATATGACTATTTAAAATTTTAAAAATCGTTTAATCGACCGCCTTGCTCCGATAACACCTAATAAAATTCCTATAATTACTAAACCACCCGCAACATAATAAATAAATGGTGTGGTTGGTGTAAAGGCAATGACTTGTACACCGGTAATCTCAATGGTGGCACTTTGCATCCCTTCATAAGCTCCGTAAAGTAAGACACTGGCAAAGATCGAACTAATTAAACCTATAAAGGCTCCTTCATAAGCAAATGGTGCGCGGATATAGCTATTTTGTGCCCCAACTAAGCGCATAATTTCAATTTCAGTTTGCCGTGCGTAGATGGTTAACTTGATTGTATTCGATATTAACGCTACTGCAATTACAACGAGAACGGCTGCAATTAATGCAAACACAACTCTGACAATTTCAAGGGTGCTCAATAAGTTTTGCGTATCAATTTCACCATAAGTGACATCCACAGCGTAAGGTAATTCACTAATTTGCTCTGTGACAGTGTCTAAATATTCTGTATCTTCAACAGATACAACAAACACATTAAATAATGGGTTCGCATCATCACTAAATAGAGCAAACTCTTCCCCGACCCGGTCGATTAAGTCCTCTAGTTCTTCTTCTCTTGTTCGATACGTTATATCAGACACATACTCTATCTCTTCGATGGCTTGGCGTAAGTCCGCTTCATCTTGTTCATCAGCAGCTAAGTCGATGTGAGCTCTAATTTGAACGCCTTCTTCGATATCTTGAGTTATATTATCAACGTTACTCAAGAGCATAATTAATCCACCCACCATTAAGAGTGTGACTGTCATTGTTAAGATAGAGGCAGCGGTCATCCAACCATTACGAAATAAATTACGGAAACCATTACGGAGTTGTCTGAAGAAATTTCTAATGCTTTTCATTATATTCCCCCTCATACTCATCACGAACGAGATTGCCTTTTTCTAAACGAATTAAGCGGTGCTTAAATTCATTAACCAAATGGTCATTATGTGTTCCCATGAGAACAGTGGTTCCATTCTGGTTAATGCGTTCGAGTAATCTAAATATCTCAATTGCATTCTCAGGGTCCAAGTTTCCGGTTGGCTCATCGGCAACGAGAATACGTGGGTGATTAACAATCGCACGTGCAATCGATACTCGCTGTTGCTCCCCACCTGATAATTCATTTGGATATTGGTTTACTTTCGTTCTTAACCCAACGAGTTCCATAACTTCTTTTACTCGTTTTTTTATTTCTTTACGACTTTTCCCTGTTACTTCCATCGCATAGGCGACATTTTCGTACGCCGTTAGGGATGGAAGGAGTTTAAAGTCTTGGAAGATGACCCCGACTTGTCTTCTTAACATAGGGACATCTTTAGGTTTTAATCTATTTAAGTGATATTTTCCTACGACGACTTTTCCTTGCGTTTGTATTTCTTCTCGGTAAAGAATTTTCATTAACGTCGATTTACCGGACCCACTCGGTCCAACGAGGTAGGCAAATTCGCCTTGTTCGATTCGCAGATTAATGTCGTTCAATGCAACAACACCATTCTCATATCGTTTCGATACGTTTGTTAATTGAATCATGTCCTTATCCTCACTTTCAAAATATTCTGTCCAATTGTATATGAAATATGTATCACAGTGATAACAAACTGCTAACTATTAGATTATTCAATGGACCATTTTAGATAGGCATCAATAAAATCATCTAAATCCCCGTCCATGACTTTATCGGTATTTCCGACTTCATAATTTGTACGGTGGTCTTTAACCATTGAGTAGGGATGGAAGACATATGATCTAATTTGTGAGCCCCAGGCAATCTCTTTTTGATCCCCTTTAATTTCAGCTAGTTCTTTTGCTTTTTGTTCAACTTCAAGTTGATGCAGTTTTGACTTCAATAATTTCATCGCTTGTTCACGGTTTTGAAGTTGTGATCTTTGAGCCTGACTTTGAGTCACCACTCCAGTTGGAATATGTGTGATACGCACTGCCGAGTCAGTCTTATTAACGTGCTGCCCACCTGCACCACTTGCACGATATGTATCGATTCGAATATCGTCTGGATTGATGTCAATTTCAACTGATTGGTCAATCAATGGGGTTACCTCTATAGAAGCAAAAGAAGTATGACGACGTGCATTTGAATCGAACGGCGAGATACGAACTAAACGGTGGACTCCTTTTTCTGATTTAAGTAAGCCATAAGCATTATGTCCTTTAATCTCTAAGACGACACTTTTTATACCCGCTTCGTCTCCAGCTTGATAATCCAAGACTTCAACGCTGAAACCTTTATGATCCGCATATCTTTGGTACATACGAAGGAGCATACTTCCCCAATCTTGGGACTCAGTTCCTCCAGCTCCGGGATGGATTTCAAGAATCGCATCATTTTTATCATATTCACCAGAAAGTAGTAACATTGTTTCGTAGCTATCTATGGCTTTAGACAGAGCCTCAGTTAATTCCTCAGCTTCTTGATACATCTCTTCATCTTTCGTCTCGTTATATAATTCGATTGCCATTGTTAAATCTTCAACTTGATCTTCAAGTGAGCTAATGGTTTGGTATGTTTCTTTACTACTGTTTAACTCTTGGATGACTACTTGAGCTGCCTCATTATCATCCCAAAAATCTGGTTGACTCATTTGATATTCATAATCTGCAATATCCGCTTCTAGTGCGTCTAAGTCAAAGAGACCCCCTAAAACTATCCATCTTTTCTTGAGCGGTTTCGACAAATTGTGTCATTTCATAAAGTTCCATCGTTCTATTCACTCCATCTAATTAAATTCCTTTGTAGTATAGCACCATAATAATCGTTCGTAAAAGAAAAACCGGCAGTGATAATTCCCCTGCCGGCTAACTTATTCAAAAATTAGTTTGTTCCACCTGGTTTATTCACTTGCTCACGTTCAACATTTTGTCTTACTTGAGCTTTCATAATAAAGCGAGTGACATCATATTCAATCGCAGCAACCATTTCTTCAAAGCGGTCAAATCCTTCTGTTTGGTATTCAGTTAATGGATTTGTTTGAGCGTAAGCTCTTAGTCCAACACCTTGACGTAAATGATCCATCATATCAATATGATCTGTCCATTTAGAGTCAACAACGCGTAAGATAATTACTTTCTCAAACTCAGCAATTTGTTCTGGTCCATTAAGTTGAGAAGTTTTCTCACTATACACTTCTTCAGCTTTTTCATATAAGAAGTTTACTAATTCTTTCTTATTTTTTCCTTGTAAATCTGATAACTCTAAAGTATCTGGGTTTACAATCGCTGAATGTGCGAAGTCTAGTAATGGTTCTAATTGCCAATCTTTCTTCTCACCTTCGGTTGCATAAGCAACTTGGCGTTCGATGGTACGTTTGATCATTGCTTTGATGTAATCTGTTAATGGTTCGCCTGCATCAATTACTTCGTGACGTTGTCCGTAGATAACTTCACGTTGTTCACGCATAACTTCGTCATATTCAAGAACGTTTTTACGTGTATCGTAGTTATTACCTTCTACACGTTTTTGAGCTGATTCAACTTGACGAGTTAACATACGACTTTGAATTGCTACATCGTTCTCATCTTCGTCTTCGTTTAATTTCTCCCAAAGTCCTTTAATACGGTCTGAACCGAAACGACGCATTAAATCATCTTCTAATGATAAGTAGAATTGTGATGCACCTGGGTCACCTTGACGACCCGAACGTCCACGTAATTGATCATCGATACGACGTGACTCATGACGTTCTGTACCAATCACACATAAACCACCTAGCTCTTTCACTCCGCTACCTAGTTTAATATCGGTACCACGACCAGCCATGTTCGTTGCAATCGTAACAGCGCCACGTTGCCCTGCTTGCATAATAATTTCTGCTTCTTTAAAGTGGTTTTTCGCATTCAATACTTCATGCGGTACACCTTTTCTAGTTAAAAGTTGTGATAAGTATTCAGATGTTTCTACCGCAACCGTACCAACTAGAATTGGTTGGCCTTTTTCGTGACGGCGAATAATTTCATCTGCTACAGCGTTAAATTTTGAACGTAAATTCGGGAATAATAAATCCGCTGCGTCATCACGAATCACGGGACGGTTCGTTGGGATTTGGATAACATTCATCGCATAAATTTCACGGAACTCATCTTCTTCCGTCTTAGCTGTACCAGTCATACCCGCTAATTTGTTATACATACGGAAGTAGTTTTGGAACGTTACCGTCGCCATAGTTTTAGACTCGTCTTCAATGTCTACGCCTTCTTTAGCTTCAATCGCTTGGTGTAGTCCATCTGAGTAACGACGCCCTTCCATGATACGTCCAGTAAAGCCGTCAACGATTTTTACTTTTCCTTCGTCAACTACATAGTCAATATCAACTAACATAATGTAGTTTGCACGTAGGGCTTGGTCAATATGGTGAACCAGTGCAGTATTATCAACGTTATATAAGTTTTCTAAACGGAATACTTTCTCTGCTTTATCCACTCCGCCATCTGTTAAGTTGATTGATTTTGATGTTAGATCAATTGTATAATCTTCATCTTCTTTTAACCCTTTAACAAAGTAATCAGCACGCGTATATAAAGCTGTAGATTTACCAGCTTGTCCAGAGATAATTAACGGTGTTCTTGCCTCATCAATTAAGATTGAGTCAACCTCATCGACAATCGCGTAATAAAGTGGTCTTTGCACCATTTGGTGTTTGTAAACAACCATGTTATCACGTAAGTAGTCGAAGCCTAATTCGTTATTCGTACTATAAGTAACGTCTGAGTTATAAGCTTCACGTTTTTCACTTGGGTTCATTGAGTTTAAGTTTAAGCCTACTGTTAGACCTAAGAATCGATACACTTCTCCCATTTCTTTCGAGTCACGAGTCGCTAAGTAATCGTTCACTGTTACAACGTGAACACCTTTACCTGCTAACGCGTTTAAGTAAACTGGCATCGTTTCAGTTAAGGTCTTACCTTCACCCGTCTTCATCTCAGCAATATTACCTTCATGGAGAATAATTCCCCCTTGGATTTGAACTTTGTATGGGAATAATCCAAGTACACGGCGAGCTGCTTCTCTTACAACAGCGAATGCTTCAGGTAAAATATCCTCTAATGTCTCTTTATTAGCGAGACGGTTTTTAAATTCAGTTGTCATGTTACGGAGTTGTTCATCAGTCATTTCACGGTAAGTTGGCTCCATAGCCATAACTTCGTCAGCGATTTTACTTGTTCTGCGTAATTCGCCTTTATCATTTTCAATTAAATTTTTAAGAAAATTAGCCATCAATACTGCTCCTTTTATTCATTATCTATGTCATGTAAGACCTTGATTCAGTCTGAACCGGCCAATAGTTAAACACACTTCCCTATTCTAACATGAATATTGAAAAATGAAAATATCAAATAGCATTCATAAGCACTCTTATCAAGAATTTCAGGGGTTTTTCTCATTGTCTTTAAAGTAAATTTTAATTCTTTGTAATTTCTTAAAAAATATCATCAAAAAAGGCAAAGGACACATTGTCCCTTGCCTTTTAATGTCTTTATAATGCTGTCATTAGAGTGATGAGGTTTCTATTAAGCCATAACGACCATCTTTACGACGGTAAACAATTGAAATTTCCATTGTTTCAGCATCTGTATAGATAAAGAAGTCATGTCCTAACATGTTCATTTGTAGAACGGCTTCTTCGCTATCCATCGGTTTTAAATCTACCCGTTTAGAACGAACGATTTCTAATTCTGGATCTTCAGAAACTGGCTCCTCTGGCGCAGACGTATCTGGGTTTAGCCCTTCGAAACCACGCTCTCTTGACTTACGGTTAATTTTTGTTTTGTATTTTCTTACTTGTCGTTCTAATTTATCAACGACAAAGTCAATACTTTTATATAAATCTTCACTTGTTTCTTCTGCACGAAGAACTAAGAATGATAATGGAATTGTTACTTCAGCTTTCGCAGTTTTATCAGAGTATACTTTTAAATTTACATAAGCAGTTGCGTCAGGAACGTCTGTAAAGAAACGTTCTAATTTTTGAACTTTTTTCTCTGCATAATCACGAATTGCTTGTGTAACCTCGATATTTTCTCCACGTACATTATAGTCAAACATACTAATCCCTCTTTTCCAATATTTTCTAATACTATGAATTAATTAAACTCAAAGTTAATATGGAATAAATGCAAGTCTCTATTATTCACTCAACTTTACCTCTCACTTAACATTTGATTCTAAAGAATAAATAGTGATTAGGAAAAAAGTAGTTATCTACCACTTTTATTTATTATATCACAGATTAAGCATATTGAAAACGCAAACACTCTCTAGAATTCGTATTAATCACGAAACTGTTGTCTTAAAGTATCGCCGGTTGAAATTCCAAGAAATTCATCGTCTTCTTGAATAATGTAATCCCCTGTAAACTCCACGTGAAACTGTTCAGTATTCTCTTTTCGAATTGCGATAATATTCGTACCGTATTTTTCACGGAAACTCATTTGATTAATGGTCTTACCAACCCATTTGTCTTTTACTGGGAAGATACTGATATTGTTACGGTGATCGAGTCCGATTAATTCATGAACCGTTGGGTTACTTAATTCACGCGCAATTCGCACGCCCATCTCTACTTCTGGTAATATGACGCGGTCTGCGCCAACTTTCAGTAAAACATCACGGTAATCCGCATTTTTTGATTTAACGATAATTTTTTCAATGCCTAATTTTTGCAAGTGAAGAATGGCTAGGATTGTGTCTTCTAATCTTTGAGACGTGGCGACAACCGCGATATCACAGTCACCAACTCCTGCATCTTTCAATTGATCAATCTTCGTAAAATCACCTTGAAGACATTGAGCTACTTCATCAATAATTTCTTCGACATGATCCATATTTTTGTCCATCCCGATTACATCAACATTTTCTTTAGTTAAAGTTCGAGCTAGGGATGTTCCAAATAAACCTAAGCCTAAAACGGCAATTGTTTTTCTTCTCATAATTTCTCCTTTTATCCTACCATGATATTCATTTCTGGATAATGCACTTTAGATTCTTTCTTAGGTCCACCTAATGACCAAAAGAACGTCATTAATCCGACACGTCCCACAAACATTAATAACATCAAGACAAATTTTCCTATAACTGTTAAATCTGGTGTCAAACCAAGTGACAAACCAACCGTTCCAAAACACGATAAGACTTCCATTAAGATATACTCCATTCCAAAACCATGCGGAATTTCTTCGGTTATAAAGAGAATCATTGAACTCGATATTACCATAATGATCCCCACGAAGATAATGAAGAACGCGCGTTTAACATTGTCATATGAAATATGTCGTGAGAAGACATTAATTTCTTCCCCTTTAAACATTCGGTACATAAACATAACTACCAGCCCGATTGTTGACACTTTCACTCCCCCAGCAGTCGAGCCAGAAGATCCACCGATAAACATTAATATGAAGGTCATAAATAAACCTGCATGAGAAACGTCCATATAATCGACATTCGCATACCCTGCTGTTCTTGGAGTGACCGCCATGAAGATAATATTGGCTAATTGATCGCCAAGAGAAAGGTGATTGAATGTCCCATAGCGCCATTCTGATAAACCAATAAATAATATACTGATTGTCAGAATAATCCCCGTCAAAATTAGGGTGAATTTTGAATAACGAGTCAGTTTTTTAGTTTTCGGAAAAGAGATAATGTCCATCCAAACAATAAAACCTAAACCACCCGAAAATATTAAACTCGCGATTATTAAGAGTATATAAGAGTTATCTTGAAAGCCGATTAAACTATCTCCAAATAAATCAAAACCAGCGTTATTAAAGGCTGAAATACTATGAAAGATTGAATAAAAGAATCCCGTACTTAAACCGAGTCTTGGAATTAAAACAAAACTTAAGGCTAAAGCACCCAGTGCTTGAATAGATAAAGACACTTTCACGATGTTTTTTACGATATCTTGCATCCCATAACTTGAAGATAAATTCAGTGTTTCTAGAACTAGATTCCGTTGTTTAAGATTAACTTTTGCACCGCGTATGGTGAAAAACATCATCCAAATGGTTAAGAAACCAAGCCCACCAATTTGAATTAAAGTAATAATAATTGTTTGGCCAAAGGCACTCCAATGTTCTGCTGTATTCAAAGTGACTTGACCGGTCACACAAATGGCAGATGTCGCTGTAAATATCGCATCTACAAAATTCGTCCAAGTGCCTGCTTGTGAAGACACTGGTAACATGAGTAAAAATCCGCCAATTAGAATGAGTGACAAATATATACTGACAACAATTTGTGGAATGGTTAATTTATCTATGATTCGATTTTTCATTTTTTCTTACAACTTACTCCTTTTTGCTTTGACTCATACTTTTGATCATCCAAAGAATGTAGTCAATGATGTAGGCTACAAATACTGAAACTGGGTGAATCCATTCTTGCATTTGAATCGCAAGGTAAATTGTTCCAATGACAATCGCAAAAGACAGGACTGTATAAAGTATATGTAGCCCCATATTGAATGATTTTTTGTCCGATACATAATTTAAATACTTATACATGAATGTTCTTCGTATGAAAATAAAGAACCAACCATATAACCAACCTAGACCATACGACCATTCGAACATGCATAATATTGCCGTGATTATTATAACAAAAATAACAAGCGTCCGCCTATTCAATCTGTATTCACCATTTTCCTTTTTATAATGAACTTATGCTAGCACACCCCTATTTAAAACACAATCAAAAGCCTTGTTATTACTTGCTTAGTTGGTCTCTAGCAACACTCACGCTTACTAACCGGATTATTCTATCACGTTCTTTATAAAATTGATACAAGATTTTTTTAGCATGAATAAGCGTTGCTCCCGTCGTATAAATATCATCAAAAATTAACCAGTTTTCCTTTGACAAGTCTAGTGTCTCTTCTTTAATTTTAAAGGTGTTATTTAGCTTTAATCTTTCTTTTTTTGATTTTTTTGCTTGCTTTACGCCGTCACCGATATAGTCAAAAGGGACTTGATAGGGTATGTCTGCTGCATCAAGTAAATAAGCAGTAGGGTGGAATCGTCGGGTCTTTAAACTTGTCAGAGAACTTGGTAATACTAACCATTGGTAATCTTTGTATTTTACATAAACCTCTTTTAAATATGGGGCCAGAATGGCAGCCATTCGAACATCACCATGGTATTTGTAATTTACAATCCATTCTTGCAGCGCTTCATTATAGTCAAACAAGGCTTGATGACTGATCAATTCACTGGGTGTGTTTTTATGCCAATTCGCACAATCAAAACAATATGCCTGCTGAGTGATGACTATTGGCTTTAGAAAAACATCCTTAGATTTAGGATCTAATGGCCTTCCGCAACCTTTGCAATCATCAGCTTGTGTGACTAATAATTTAAATTTACTTTGGCATGTTTGGCAAAGTATTGGGAAAGTTAACGGTTTAAATGTAAATAATTGTTTAATAGATAAATAATGTTTGAGGTGTTCACTACAGATTACACAAACATCACTTTGAGCTATAGCCATCGATTAACCCCCTCTCGCTGGCCAATTGATTCATGTCTTTAATTTGCTTTCGTGCTTCAATCATCGCCAGGTTCTTACCCCCATGAGCATAAATTAATTCACCGGTGGGGAAATCCGGTTTACGACCGACCCGTCCGCTCATCTGAACTAAGGCTGACGTTGAATATAATTGACTCTCTGCCCCCACGATACATACGTGACAATTGGTAAAAGTCACCCCTCTTTCTAGAATCGTCGTAGATATAAGCGCATCATAAATACCGTCACGCAATGCTTGCACTTTTTCCTTTCTCTGGGAATCTTTCGCGTGAACTACCGCAATCTTCAATTCTGGCCAAGCTTTACTCAACCAAGCAAACAAATTTTCCGCTAAGCGAATATTTGGCATAAAGACTAATTTCACTCCCTCTAAATTTAGAAACCACTTGAGTAATGAATACAGTCGTCGTTTACGTCGTTTTTCAATTTGTTCGCGCCAATCACCTATCCAATAATATTGCGGCTCCGGGAGTGGATTCCGGTGATACCTTGCGGGGAGAATAGTTGACGTCATATTGTTATTGGCTACTGCTTGAGTTAAATGTTGATCAGGTGTTGCAGTCAAATAAACTAATTTCCCCGTTGGCTTCTTCACTGCTCTTTGTGTCGCAAAATGTAAACTCGCATCATTGACATACGGAAAGGCATCGACTTCATCCACGATTAATAAATCAAAGGCTTCTTGAAATCGTAATAACTGGTGAGTCGTAGAAACGACTATTGGGGAATAGCGATACCCTTCCTCACTTCCACCATATAGGAGAGTGACATCAACACTTTCAAAAGCTGCCTGAAGTCTCGGTTTCAATTCGATGCACACATCGATTCGGGGGGAGGCAACGCAGACGCGACCATTACGTCGAATAATGTGATCGATCACTGGGAAAATCATTTCTGTCTTACCTGCCCCTGTCACCGCATGCACCATATGAGTCCGGTCACTGTCCTCTAAACTCTCGATTAAATCTTTTGAAGCGCGGGATTGTTCAGGTGATAAAGTTCCTTGCCAAGTCAGTTTACTCGGTGTTGGATTGGTTAAGTAACTTTGTTGATCTTGTAAGTAATAAAGCGAATCGCCTTGAAGAACCCGCCCCATCTGTAGACAATTCAAACAGTACACGCGCTCATCTGTTAAATTGAAGGCGGCTTGAGTGGGTAAGGCGGTGAATAATTTAGATTGTTGATTATGACACCGCAGACAACAATAACCATCTTGTGTCATTTCAATTGCTGGTTGTTGCTCCATTTGGTCTAATACTTCATTGAGTTGTGGCGCTTCATCTAAGTCACTTAATTGTAGTTCTACTTCTGTACTGGTCAAAAGTCGTCCCCACAGATTTTTTATGTAAGCTTTTTGTTGGATTGGAATCATTTTTTGCTTCCAGCCTTTCGTATTTTTTGAACGATTACCGTCCTATATATAAATACGTATTTTAAAGGTGTTTCCATTATTAAGTTTTTATAAAAATTTGCTTTTGAAGATACTCAAGACGAACCGCGATTCCATTCGGCTTGAGTTGGGGTAACTGAGGACGAACCGCATGCCCATTCGGCTTGAGTTGGGGTAACTGAGGACGAACCGCATGCCCATTTGGCTTGAGTTGGAGCAACTAAGGACGAACCGCGATTCCATTCGGCTTGAGTTGGAGCAACTAAAGACGAACCGCCGATCCATTTGGCCTCAGACACCCTTCCGTAAATCTAGACAACAAAAAAACCGTTCCTCAGTTTTCACTGAAAAACGGTCATCGCTTATGATTGTCGAATATTATTAAGTTTTTCTTGAACCAGTTGTGTGCGAAGGGCTCCTTTGATGACTGATTCACCATTCACCACTAAGGCAGGAATATAATCGATGTCAAAAGACTCTGCGCGGTCAAAATCGCGGTTCATCTCCTCATCTAATGATGCATCTTGGAATGCTTCTCTCCATGCCTCAAGGTCGATATCGAAAGATTGAATGATAGACTCTAGTACATTGATATCTGAAATATCTAATAGATTTTCAAAGTAAGCTTTTTGAATTGCGTCTGATAATGCCCATAAGGTACGCTCATCACTGACTTTGCTAGCAGCTTTCAACGCTTTTTCAGCCATATAAGAAGTTGGCTTTACAAATTCTGCGCCACTTTCTAAAGCCTCTACGTTAAAGCGTTTCTCTTCGTCCACTCGGTTCGCTCGTTTCCACATAGCCACAACATCTTCGCGCTCTTGTGCGTTCACACTACTTTTTGGATCTTCGCTATGAAGGTTCAAAGGAAATGAACGGTGCTTCACTGTCGCTTCTGGAAAATCTTTTAAAATTTCTTGCAAGCGTCTGGATTGAATATAACAATGGGAGCAGACAGAATTGTGAAAGAATTCGATTTCCATAGTAGCCTCCTTTAAAAACCAAACATGTCGTCTTGTTTATTCCAAACGTCTTTGTAAGTTTCTGAGATTGAAATCGTATCATCCAGTAATGTTTGTAATCTCAATTCGATTTCATCATTGACTGTGCCATCCGTATTAAAGTCCGTGTCAATAGCATAGATATATTTTGGAATAATAACTCCATGCATATAATGGATAATTGGTTTAATTTGAGTTTCTGGAACTAAGTAATGGCGTAGTGATCCTCCAGTAATAATTAGTCCGATCACTTTTCGGTCAAAGGCACGAACGGGTAATAAATCAAACAGATTTTTTAAAGCAGCTGGAATCGATGCTTGGAAGATTGGTGCGCCAAACATAATGACATCACTTTCCATAATTGCTGACGCTACTTCTAATGTATCTCCCGAATAATCTAAATAATTGCGTCCATCACTGAATTGAATTTTCTTATCTTGAATATTTAAATAGCGAATATCATGTTCAGTTTCGTAGGACTCTTTCATCAAATTATAAAAAGTCGTCGTTATTTTCTTAGTTTTAGTTCCACCGGTTGAAGCGGATAATATTAAAATTTTCAATCGATTACTCCTAGCTATTTCTTAGTATGTTTTTTAACTTCTGGAATGACTTTTGTTGCTAATAAATCAATCGTGCGTTTAATGTCATCGGTTGAGACACCACCTAAATCGATTTGTCCAACATAGCGGTCCATTCCAAAGACTTCGTGTTGATATAGTAACTTCTCAATAACTAAACTTGGATCTCCAACATTAATGATGCTTCTTGGATCTAGTCCTTGAGCAAACTGTTGTTTAGGGAATGACTGTCCATTTGAGTGAACCATTCCTGAGTTTACATGTGGGTAATACTCTTGGAATGCTTTTTGAGCATCTTCACGAACATATAAATAACTCGCTGTTGCGACTGGTAAAGTGTTTACGTCATAACCTTCGTGAACCGCAGTTTCACGGTAAGCATCCGTTAAATGTCTAAAGGCTTCAGCAGGACCACCTAAGTAAGCTAAGTAAAGCGGAATACCTGCAATCGCAGCGTTTTTAGCAGAATTTAAAGAACCACCCACCGCACGCCAAATTGGCAATCTACCTGATTCATTATCAGGTCTTGGAAGAACTAGCGCATCATTTAGAGGTGCACGGAATTCCCCTTCCCAAGTGACACGTTTATTGCGATTAATTTTAAGTAGTAAATCTAGTTTTTCTTCAAATAAAGCTTCATAATCATCTAATTTGTAACCTAATAAATCAAAGATTCCGACACGAGAAGCACGGCCTGCAACGACTTCAAATCTTCCATCTGAAATTAAGTCAATAGTTGCCGCATCTTCATAAACGCGAACTGGATCTGATGTACTAATAATAGTTGCACCAGAAGTTAGTTTAATGTTTTTAGTTGCTTGAGCAATGGCTGCTAAAATAACCATATGTGCTTGTGAAACAAAATGTTCTTGATGTGATTCACCGACTTGGAACACATCCATTCCTGCTTGCTCAGCAAGTAAAGCCATCTCGATGATTTGATCAATACGTTCTTTCTCAGACATTCTAACACCTGTATGTGGATTAGTTACAATATCTCCTAATGTGTAAAGACCAAATTCAATTCCGTTTGATGTATCGATGTGTGGTAATGTATTTTTTTGAGATTGCATAGTAATTTCCTTTCTATGACTTCGTATATTTTTTTACAGTGGCCATAACTTTATCAGCTAATAAGTAGAGTGTCTTCTTCACTTCGTCAAATTCCATCCCAGCAAAGTCAATTTGAGCACTAAATCGCTGTTGTTTAAACGCTTCGTGTTGGTACAAAATCTTCTCAATGATGAGTGATGGTTCTCCAATAGTTACAACGCTTTTAATACTTTGTCCTTGAGCTAATGCACGTTTGGGAAAAGATTCCCCATTCGTTAATTTAAAACCTTCGTTGATATACGGATAAACTTGACGGTAAGCTTCTTTCGTACTTTCACGAATAAAAACCCAACCACCCGTACCAACAGGAATATTATCAATATCGTGCCTTGCATCTTTGGCAGCGCTTCTAAAATTATTAATGCGGTTTGCGTAGGTCATAACAGCTCCAGCTAATGTCGCTTGAAACACAGGCACGCCTAATTCACCTGCACGAATTGCTGAAGTCATTGTATTCCCTAAGCCTCGCCAAATAGGTAGATGATTCTTTAAAGGACGCGGTAATATTAGTGCATCGTTTAAAGGTGCTCTAAACTCACCTTCCCAAGTGACCCTTTCGCCTTCATTTAGTTTCAATAATAACTCAAATTTCTCTTCAAATAATTCTTTATAATCATTACTATTATAACCTAATAACTCAAAGGAACCAAACCTTGATGCACGTCCCGCAATTAATTCCATTCGGCCATTCGATATTAGATCTAAGGTCGCCGCATCTTCATAAACGCGAACTGGGTCAAGTACACCAATTGTTGTTACTGCCGATGACAATCGGATATTTTCCGTCGCCTTCGCAATCGCTGTCAGAATAAGTAAGTGTGATTGTGACACGAAATATTCCTGATGAGACTCGCCTAATTGAAAAATGTCGAAACCAGCATCTTCAGCGAGCTTTGCTATTTCAATAATTTCTTGAATACGTTCTTTCGCTGAAATTCTCTTTTTAGTATGTGGATTTGGTAAATGATCTCCTAATGAGTAAAGGCCAAATTCTATTCCATTCGATGTATCAATCTTAGGATTAGGACTGTGAATCAAACTCGATTTAGACATGTCTTCCTCACTTTCGTCATATTTGTATATTCATTTTACTACGTTTCTCTTATAGTATAAACCATCTTTGACCATTCTTGATAAAATTCGCTCAAAAAAAACAAGCCAAGAACGGCTTGTTAAAATTTAATATATTATAATTGCAATTAATTTATTAGAGGAAGAATTAACATCCCTTTTGCTCTTTGACCTGTGTGGGTTGAAATAACCGTTCCTAAGCCATTTATACGAATATTGATATCTGGGAATTTCTGTTGCATATCATGTGCTATTTGTTCAATTTCCTCTTGATCTAAAGCATGTGCAAATCTTACTTCAATCCCATCTGGGTACTCTTCAGTTGCCTTTTTCACAAGTTCATGCCATCTTTGATACACTCTACGGTTTGTACGTAATTTCTCAAATAGTACGATTTTACCTTCTTCGTTAAAGTATAATAGTGGACGTATTTTTAATAAATTTCCCAAGACGGCACTTGTCGTACTTAAACGACCGCCTTTAGCTAAATTGTCTAAGTTCTCGACCATTAAATATATATCCAAATGCGTTGCTTGCCAAGTGGCACGTCGATAAATCTCTTCAGCTTCAACACCTTCTTGACACCATCTAATGACATTTTCGATAATGGCTTCCATTGCAACAGATGCAGCTAATGAATCGATACAGTAACTGTTGATAAGATGTTTATATTCATCTAAGACCATCTTTCCGCTTTGGAATGTCCCACTAATCCCACTAGATAGATGAATAGCAAAGATAGTATCGTAACCATCTTCAATAATTTGATCCACTGTGTCATAGTAATGTCCAACAGACGGTTGTGACGTTGTTGGTAGTGAGGATTGAGTTTCTAACTGTTTGAAGAATGCTTCTTGTTCTTTTGGATCATTGGTGTCATGGGCAATCGAACCATCTTCAAAAATAACACTTAAGTTTACTTGGTAAACATTTGGAAGTTGTCTCAATTCTTCTGATAAATATGCTGTACTATCAATAATAATTGCTGGTTTCATTCAGGTCTCCTTTCTATTAGATTCTAAGATGTTTTTATTCATCTCGATTAGACTATATTATGGAATTCGTAGGTTTATGTCAACTAGGGATACTGACGTTGATTAATTAAAGCAGTTCGTGGCTCTATTTTCCTTATATTAAAGCTTCAATGTTCTTTTTACTTATTTGAGCTAGTGCTTTAAGCATGATAATATAGTCATAAGACAACTACACAGACAAGGAGCATCACTTTGGTTAATTATTATAGTATCAAAGAACCGATTATTCATGAGATTGACATTAAGAAATCTCGCTTTATTACGTATCTAATTCCCATTCAAACAGAAGAAGAATTCAATGAACAACTTGCTGCAATCCGCAAAGAACATTATAAAGCGACGCATCATTGCCAAGCCTTTATCTTGAACGAAGATTCATCGATTCAACGTATGAGTGATGATGGTGAACCGAGTGGAACCGCGGGTGTTCCGATGTTAGAAGTTTTAAAGCGAAACAATCTAACCTATATTATGGCCGTGACCGTAAGATACTTTGGCGGGACAAAACTGGGTGCGGGCGGTTTAATTCGCGCTTATAGTACGTCGGTTAGCGAAACGCTAAACCACGCCAAATTGATTGCGAATGCAACGCAAATGGTGATTGAATTAACACTAGAATATAATCAAGTGGATAACTTTAACTACTACTTGGAACAAACGAGTACGCCCATTACAGTTCTTGACACTCAGTATACAGATAAAGTGTCTCAAACCTTAGCTTTGTATCTAGGTGACATTGAGCCGGTCCATCAAGAATTAATCGACCAATTCAGTGGACAAATTGAATGGACTGAAATTGGTGAACAAACCGTTGATGTTCCAGTAACAACGACACAGCCTGAGTAAATTAGCAGAGACTACCATTCGTTTGTGAATGGTAGTCTTATTTTTATTTCGGTAAGTTTGGTAAAATTCCGATTCCTAAAGAGTTTTTACCCCCATGCGTTCCAAGAACTGGTGTTAAGTAACCTACTCTAAAAGACATCTCGGGATATTTTTTCAATATTAATTCTTTCACTTCTAAAGCACTGTCCTCACAGTCTCCATGTGCTAAGGCTAAATCAAAACCATCAGGGTACTGATCCACAGCCTCATCTACAAGAGACAAGTATCTTTGATAAACTTTCTTTGTTGTTCTAACTTTATCGAATACTTCGACTTTTCCTTCATCATCAAAATGAAGTATCGGACGGATTTTTAAAGTGCTTCCCAAAAAGGCACCGAACGAACTTAATCGACCACCTTTAACAATCGCATTCAAGTCTTCAATGACAACATAAATCTTCGCTTGTTCAGAGAACCAGTTTAATTTTTCTTCAATCGTATCCAAATCAAAACCATCGTCATTTAATTCAATCGCATATTCTAACAGCCGCTCTTCAACATATGACGTTCCCTTGGAATCAATCATTCGAATATCTAAAGACTTTTGATAATGCTCACTAATCATACGGAAAGTATTATATGTCCCACTAATTGCTGATGCGAGTGTAATGATAATTACTGAATCGTATCCTTTTTGAACAATATCTTCAAAGGATTCAATTAATTTCCCTTGTCTAGGTTGCGAAGTCTTCGGTAACTCTTCTGTTGATTCTAAGCGTTGATAAAATTCTTTCATCAAACTTAAGTCCGTTGTATCCGTATATGCAGTGTCTCCCCAAGTGACTTCAAGATTTTGCACATAAACATCAGAACGGTTTCCTAGAGTTTCATTAATACTCGATGAACTATCTATTATATACGCAGTTTTCATATCTATCTCCTTCAAATGACTTGGTTGTATTTTAATCATTACGAATTGTAACAAAGAAACATTAACTATGTATGTATTAAATGGCCGAAAAATGAAAAAAACATCGCAAAAGCGATGCTTTCAGTTACTATTTATTATCAAGGCGCGACATAAAGACCGTCAGTAGTACGATGAGCCCTCCAGATAGAAAAATAAAGACCCAACGGAATTGATGATAAAGTTGCGAAAATATCGCAAATACTGAAAAAACAAGCGTAATCCCAATCATCAATATCACAATTTGCGGCACGGTAAAGCCTTGACGAAGTAAACGGTGATGCAAATGATCCTCATCTCGCTCAACCATCGATTGTCCATTTAAAAACCGTCGAACAATCGCATAAGAAGTATCAAATAATGGCACCGCATAAAATAAAATCGGCACAATTAGTGAAAATATACTGATATTTTTTAAATTATATACTGTTAAAGTCGCGAACATGAACCCAATAAATAATGCTCCTGTGTCACCTAAATATATTTTGGCAGGAAACCAGTTAAATGGTAAAAAACCTAGAATCGATGCTGCTAATAAAACGAGCATCATAATGAGAGTGAGTCGAATTGATAGACTTGAAATGTAAATCATGACTGTCAGTGTCACTAAACTTGTTGTCGCAACGCTACTGACTAAACCATCTAACCCATCTAATAAATTCATCGCATTGGTTACAAAATAGATCCAAGCAATTGTTAATACGTAAGCTAATGAGTCAAATAACCAAGCCGGCACTTCCGCGATTAATACAGATGAAAAAGCCACATCCGTATAAAAATAAATGACATTCGCCGCGATTAAAATGCCCAAAGTCTTCTGCCAAGGTTTTAAATCACATGTATCATCGATAATTCCAGTGATTACTACAATGGCAGAGGCTAAGAAGATATTCCATTGCGGACTGTTAAAAAGCAAGACTGGAAACATCGTAAAAAAGCCCAGCCAAAAGCTAGCAAACACCGCAACGCCACCATAATTAGGCGGTTTCCCGTCTTTTTCAGGAAGTAGCTTTTGCAATATAAAAGTAAAACAAAAAGAAGCGATGAATGTCAGCAATATATTCCATCCGCCTACAGTTATGACTGCCAACATTCTCCCTCCTTTAACTCACAAATCTTTTAATTTATTTCCAAAAATCATCATAAACCGTAATAGGTAAATGGCGTTTATGACGTGTTCTGATAAACCAATCTTCAATAACTTTGGCATCTTTTTCAGCCACATCTTCCCCCCGTAAGTAAGCATCAATCGCTTTATAACTCACACCAAGTGCATCTTCATCAGCTAGTTGTGGACGATTTTCTTCTAAATCGGCTGTCGGAACTTTTTCATAAAGTTCTTTGACAGCACCAAGTTCTTTCAACATTTCTGCTCCTTGACTCTTGTTTAAGCGCCAGAGCGGCAGAATATCTGCTGCGCCGTCTCCGAATTTTGTGAAGAAGCCTGTCACACTTTCAGCCGCATGGTCTGTACCAATCACGGCTCCTGCTAGTTGACCTGCAATGGTGAATTGAGCAATCATACGCTGACGTGCTTTGACATTCCCCTTATGATAATCATTCACTTCAATATTATTGACTTCAACAGCTTCAATCATTGCATTTGTGGCTGCTTCAATGTTAACCGTCATTGTTTGGTCGGCTTGAATAAATTCAAGGGCTAGTTGAGCGTCGCTTTCATCTGCTTGAACTCCATAAGGTAAACGAACCGCGATAAATTGATAACGTTCCTCACCGGTTTCCTCACGCAATTCAGAAATAGCCATTTGAGCAAGTCTTCCTGCTAAAGTCGAGTCTTGTCCGCCACTAATTCCAAGAACATAAGTAGAGAGTCCTTGATTCTTTAATAAATAGTTTTTTAAAAAATCAACCGAGCGACGAATTTCTTTTTGGACATCAATCTCTGGTAAGACCTTTAATTCTTCGATGATTTCTTTTTGTAATGGGCGCATAGCTTACTCACCTTCCTTTAAAAGCTCTTCTTCTATCTCAAGGACATGATTGTCAACTTTATCACGAATATCTTTAATGCTACGCATTTTTTCATCGTATAAGTTTTGAGACAGATCGACTGGATATTGTTCTGGATTCAAGATACGTTTGTACTCATCCCATAAAGCAGAGATATTATGAGCCGCATAGTCACGTATTTCGTCGACTGATGGTAAATCATACACACATTTACCGTCTTTCCAAACTTCGGTGAGTAGTGGACGTGCGGTAAAA
Source organism: Ruoffia tabacinasalis (assembly GCF_042652985.1). Lineage (NCBI taxonomy): Bacteria > Bacillati > Bacillota > Bacilli > Lactobacillales > Aerococcaceae > Ruoffia > Ruoffia tabacinasalis. The sequence continues at coordinate 27,444 of NZ_JBHSHQ010000056.1, forward strand.
TCAACGACAGTCTTATTAATATAAGTATGAACCGGGTGGAACATAAAGAGTGACTCTTCTAAGTCTGGACGCTCTTCAATAAGTGCCACGTAATCACCTTCTGATTTACCATCATGGTTACGTGTTATACGCCACACTTGTTTTATTCCTGGTGTAGAAATTTTGGCTGCATTACTTGAAATTTTCATTGTTGGCACTAATTCGCCTTTAGAGTTTTCGATACTTACTAATTTGTATACGGCACCTAAAGCTGGTTGGTCATAAGCTGTAATCAGTTTTGTACCAACACCCCAGTCATTAATTTTAGCCCCTTGCATACGCAAGTTAAGAATAGTCTTCTCGTCTAAATCGTTAGATGCTATGATGCGCGCATCAGGGAACCCTGCTTCATCTAATTGTTCACGAATACGTTTTGATTGATAGGCCATATCGCCTGAATCAATTCGAACACCGATAAAGTTAATCTTATCTCCTTGTTCCTTCGCTACTTTAATTGCGGTAGGTACACCTGAACGTAAAGTATCGTATGTATCTACTAAAAACACCACGTTCTTATGCGTTTTAGCATAAGCAGTAAAAGCTTCATATTCATCACGGTACGCTTGAACTAATGAATGAGCATGTGTTCCAGAAACGGGAATACCAAATAATTTCCCTGCACGCACATTACTTGTCGAATCAAACCCGCCGATATAAGCCGCTCTTGATCCCCAAATCGCCGCTGCTGTTTCTTGAGCACGACGTGATCCGAATTCTGCTAAAGAATCGTCTTCGTCAACGACTGACTTTAAGCGCGCTGCTTTCGTCGCAATTAAAGTTTGGTAATTCAGCATATTTAGAATGGCCGTCTCAACTAGTTGACATTGACCTAACGGACCTTCAACTTGAATCAATGGCTCATCTGCGAAACATAATTCACCTTCTCGCATTGAACGAATGGTTAATTTGAATTCCATATTCTCTAAATAAGTCAAAAATTCTTCTGGATATGTTTCTAAGCTTCTTAAGTAGTCCAAATCGCTCTGAGTAAATTTCAAATTATTGATATAATTTAAAATCCGCTCTAACCCTGCAAAAATAGCAAAACCATTCTCGAAAGGTATTGATCTAAAATAAGATTCAAAGACTGCTTTGCGTTGATCCATTCCATTCTGCCAGTATGTTTGTAACATATTAATCTGATACAAATCTGTATGTAACATTAAACTATCATCTTCAAATTTATACATAAGCATCCTCCAGTAAACTGTTTACTTCATTCCTTGTATATTATATCACATAACTAATAGTGTATTTTAAACGCGCTACTAATTATTCGAGCATCACTTAAATTATTTTAAATATAGCATAAATGGACCCGATTTCATATATATTACACTTTAATGGGCTTTTATGAAGCAATAAAAAAACAAGAAACTTCCGAAAAAGTCTCTTGCCACATATAATTATTACGTTAATTTATTTTCACGTGCTGATAATTTAGCAACAATCGAAGGTGTAATTACACTTGTAATAACAACTGCCATTAATGTTTCAGATGCAGCGGCTGTAACATACTCTCCAAGAACCTCTGGATAAATACTTCCTAAAATTCCTGCTGTTGAAACTGATAAACCAGCTACAGTCATAAATGTCGCACCAACTGATCCATCATTGCCTAAGACATTGCGGTCAATCACAACAAAGATGACACTTACAATATAGAAGACAATCGTTACAATAATTCCAGCTACTCCTGCTTGGAATGCTTCAATTAAGTTCATCCCGTAACCTAAGTTCCAACCCATTAACATCGTTAAACCTGGTAAAGCTGGCATGAATAAACTTCTAAAGTTCGGATCAATATTACCAAAGGCAATCCCTGCTGCCATTGGGATAAGCGTACTTAACACAGGCATCCAGTCCATGCCGCCCCCACTTGATATACCAAATACAATCATTGGAACTGCAGCGATACTGAATAGACCTGTGATACCGTAAACTGCTGTATCTTGTTCCGTTCCGTATTGTTGCATTAATGATAGATACACAGCTGGGTTAATTGAACAAATAACAATTGTAAATGCTAAGGCATTGATTCCAAAAACTCCTGGTAAGCCAAAGATTGAAATATACAATAAACTTAATCCAACTCCAACAGCAAATTTAACTAATAATAGAACACCTTGACGTTTTAAAGCATAACCGATTTTCTTTAAGTCAATCCCAGTTCCTGAACAAAAAACAATCGCACCAACGATTCCGTTCGTTCCTGAACCTCCAAAAATATGTTCAGTTAAACCACCTACTTGGAACAAGTTTGGCCAAAAAGTATATAAAATTGCACTAATCAACATTGGGACTAGAAATGTTCCTGCAGGAACTTTTTTAATCGCATTTAACACTAAATTTCAACGCCTCTTATTTATTGGAAATCCTATCATAGCATAGTTTTCCAGCTGTAACTATCTAATATTTTGTGTAAACGTATTAATCATATTTTTTGAAATCCATTAAATTTTGTTTTATAGTAATAAACAGAGGAGATGTTATATATGAAAAAATACATTAGTAAAAGTGCAATGGTGCTCTCAGCAGTGTTATTATTCGGAGCATCCTCCGCAACAAGTTTAAATGGCGTATTTGCACAAGATTCAGTGGACGAAATTTCTGAATCAGTTGGTGATACAGTTGATGACGCAGCAAGCGATATTAGCGATGCTGTGACAGGTGAAGAAAGTGAATCAACAACTGAAGAACCTGGTGAAATGACGCACGATGACGAAGGTCGCTTACCCGGCAACATTAAAATTGAACGTGAACCTACATATAAAGTAGGCGACGATGTTCAAATTAATGCGACACATATGCCTGGTATGGAAGGCGCTCAAGGGACAGTCGTTGCTGCCTTTGATACAACAGCATACGAAATCTCTTACACACCAACAGATGACAGTGAACCCGTAGAAAATCACCGTTGGATAGTGCAAGAAGAAATTGCTGAAGCAGCTGATCAAGAAGACGTAGACGCACCGTTTGAAGTCGGAGCTGAAGTGACAGTTGAAGCTTATCACATGCCTGGTATGGAAGGTGCAACTGCTACAATCGATGCAGTGAATGAAACAACTGTTTACTTAGTTGATTACATCGATACTGAAAGTGGCGAAGAAGTCATTAACCATAAATGGGTAACAGAAGATGAGTTAGCTACTTTAGATAGCTCAGAAGAAACTGCCCCAGCTACATCAGAGTCGGCTCCAGAATCATCAGAAGATGAAAGTGGAAGCGAAGAATCATCGTCAGATGAAGAATCTGGATCAGAGTCTGAGTCTACTCCTGAAGAAAGTTCAGATGAGGAATCATCATCCGAAGAAGAATCAAGTGAAGAAAGTACACCTGAAGAATCTGGTTCGGAAGAATCTAGCAGTGAAGGAACTGAATAATTACTAATAATCCTATCCTCCCATTTCGGGAGGATATTTTTTTACTTACTTTAACCCCAACAATTCACTGCAACAAAAAATACCGCAAAGGCGAACCTTTGCGGTATTAAATCAATCATAAATTATTCTGCAGCTTCTGAGCTTTCTTCAGTCGTTTCTTCTACTGACGATTCTTCAGCTGGCACTCCAGTTGTTTCTTCTGATGTTTCTTCAGTTGTACTTTCTTCTAATGATTCAGTACCTTCTGTTGCTGACTCTTCAGTTGAGCTAGCTTCATCAAAAGTTGGTGCACCTTCTGGAACTACGATATCAAAGACTTCACCATGGTTAGCAAAGTTGAATTCCATAGAGAATGCTACGTTAAAGTCTTCTGGGATTCCTTCAGTTGTTTCACCCATATCAGCAGCGATTTCTTCCATGTTTGCTCTATCTAAACTATAGTCCATTAACATATGCGTTAAGTAGTAAGTTTCTTTAGAGTAACGGAATTCCATCGTATCAACTAATTGGAACATTACACTCTTAGTTGCTTCCATTGAAAGATCCATTTGTTCTTCTAACGTTTGACGATCTTCTTCAGTAACTTCTTGTCCACTTGCTTCTGCTTGTTGAATAGTTTGGTCAATAGTTTCTTGTTTGATTTGTTCCATGTCTACGAGACTTTCAACATCTGCCCAGAATTCATCTGGATTAATATCTTGTTTTAAAGTCATAACGTATTCAGAATCCGTCTCACTTAAATCAAAGTATTTTTGAGTCAATTCAGGGTTACTCATTGTATCTGCTTGTTCTTGTATTTGGGCCATTATACTATCAAATTCGGCAGCAATTTGCTCTTCTTGAGCTGATACATCTTCAACAGTCCAGCTTGAACCATCGAATAAGTAAGCAATACCATCAATTATTGATGCTTGTCCTGCGAAATCCAAAGGCATTGAAGATGGGTTACCTTCTGCATCTGTTGTAACTAACTCACCCGTAACGTCTCCAGCTAATTCAAGTGCAAAAGACTCTTCTACGTTATAACGGAAATCAAAGTTTAATGCAGCATCGATAAATTGATCGGCAGAAACATTAATTGTTCCGTCACCTTCCATAGATACTACCTCTTGGTTTACCTCATTAAGTTGAGTTAGGACTTCGTCCCAGTTAGTGTCTTGAGCTGAAACAGTGGGTGTTACGACACCGAATGCCATTGTTACAGTTGTCAATAAACTAAAAAATATTTTAATAGATTTTTTCATTTTTTCACTATCCTTTCGTTACAGTTAATTATACTATATTTATCGATAGTAAGCCAAATGATATCCATTCCCAGTAAATAAAAACAAAAAAATCCACTGAGAATTTATCGACAACCTGATCTTTATTTAAACAATTTATTACTACTTTATCTTTAAAATTTCATCTATAATTCTTTATTCCATAGCATTTGCCTAAAGATAAAAACAAGCATGGACTCATTCGAGCACCATACTTGTTCATATAAGATTCATACTTTTTATTTCACGATAATAATTGTCTTCGCAAAATCTGACCATTCATCTTGTGTTGAAACTTCTTCCTCATCATCAACACCACGCGAACTCACTTTATCAAATAAGATTTTCACCGTTTGGAATAATAGTTTAAAATCAAACGCGATTGAATAGTTCTTAATATATAACAGATCAAAGTTCAGTTTGCTATTAAAGTCGGTACTATACTTCCCATAAACTTGCGCATAACCAGTAATCCCTGCTCTTACATGATGTCTTAAAGTATAATACGGGTTCTGCTCTTTAAACTGTTCAACGAAGAACGGACGCTCAGGTCGAGGCCCAACAAGTGACATATCCCCTTTAAGCACATTTAACAACTGCGGTAATTCATCAATTCGCGTACTTCGAATAAATTTCCCGACCTTTGTCACACGTGTATCATTTTTCGCTGCCAATACAGGGCCAGAATCTGATTCTGCTGTCACTGACATCGAGCGGAATTTTAAGATATTAAAGTGTTTTTCACCTCTAGTAATACGCTCCTGCTTATAAAAGATAGGTCCTGGCGAATCAATCTTAATCGCAATAGCTGTTCCTAACATAATCGGTAAGGTTAAAATAGTTAAAACTAAAGAAACTAAAATATCAATGCTACGTTTTAACATATTATCTTCAGATGGAATTTCAAAACTAGAAACTTCAATAATACTTTCATCTTCAAAGTTCATAATATTTGGATTAACCATCATTAAGTTCTCAAATTGAGTACTTATAAATAACTTTTTATTTTGGTGCATCAAATATTCATAAATATCTAAACGTTGCTCTTCAGGTATATACCCTGTTAAATAAACAATATCCACATGATCAGCTAATTCCTCAATATGTTTTAAGTAATCTGATAAGACGACATGTGTCACTTTATGACGTTTGTTTTTCATTAATGAAAAGTTCCGAACTGCTTCAAGTGCCCGGTCCGATTCTCCAACAACTAAGATTTTCTTTTGACCCCGAAGTTGTTGGTACAGTAAGTAAACCAATACATTAAAAATAAATAACACAAAGGTTCCAACAAATAAGTTCACTAGTAACACTGATCGTGGAAATGTTAGCCAGCTTCCCGCAAAAGTCAGAGCCATAATGTAAACATTCAGTACTAACTGACTTAACATCGTAAAGTAAAAAATATCTAACACACTCTTGTTATAGAAAACATAAGTACCAAATAGAAAGTTAATAATAATGTAACCGATAAATATCCATATATAACTATCTTCAAAAGCACTAAAGTTTCTAGCTGGTATATCGCCTAAAAATTTGATGTAAAATGATAAATAAATACACCCAATCGCCACTATGGAGCTCAGTATAACAGCACCAAAGCGTAACAAGTTATTCCATTCATAGCGATGCTTATTCACGCAATAACTTCCTTTCTTTCATTATTCTATTATAAAATAATTCTTATATATAATGTTCTTTTTCTACCCTGTTTAATTCTATACAATTTAAATAGGAATATCAAAGAATTATTGCATATATAGCCCAAACTATCAATAGTAAACTGATTAGAATATGGTTTAAGAATAAAAAAGCACCAACAAGATCTCTCCTGTCGGCACTTTCAATCACATCATGATTAGTCAATTAATTTGAATTGCTCTTCAAATAATGGACTCACTGAACGGTTTTCGTGGATACGTTTAATTGCTTCTCCAACAAGTTGTGAAACCGTCACTGTTTCAATTTTATCTAATTTTTTATCTTCTGGTAAAGAGATTGAGTCTGTAATAATCACTTTTTTGATTGGTGATGCTTCTAAGCGACTGATTGCTGGTCCAGATAATACTGGGTGTGTACAACAAACATAAATATCTTTCGCACCTTTTTCCATTAAAGCATCTGCTGCTAATGTAATAGTCCCAGCTGTATCAATCATATCATCAATGATGACACAAGTTTTTCCTTTTACTTCCCCAACAATATTCATAATTTCAGCAACGTTTGCTTTTGGACGACGTTTGTCGATAATCGCAATCGGTGATTTTAAGAATTCAGCTAATTTACGTGCACGAGTCACCCCGCCGTGGTCTGGTGATACAACAACAACATCATCACCTTCAAGATGGTTATCGATGAAGTAATTTGCTAATAATGGTGCACCTAATAAGTGGTCCATTGGAATATCGAAGAAGCCTTGAATTTGAGCCGCATGTAAGTCTAAGGTTACTAAACGGTCAACTCCTGCTTGTACTAACATGTTTGCAACTAATTTCGCTGTAATTGGTTCACGAGGTTGTGCTTTACGATCTTGACGTGCATATCCGTAATAAGGGATAACTACGTTAATTGTTTTAGCACTTGCACGACGCAATGCGTCAATAGCAATTAATAACTCCATTAAGTGGTCATTCACCGGATACGATGTTGATTGTACCAAATAAACATGGTCTCCACGAATACTTTCATCAATATTAACTTTAATCTCACCATCAGCAAACTGAGATATATTAATATCTCCTAATTCTACACCTACTTCATCCGCAATCTTTTCTGCTAACGGGCGGTTAGAACTTAGTGCGAAAATTTTAAGTTTTGAATCAGAATATGGTTTCTCTATCATTATTAATCCTCCAGATTTTGTTTGTCTTTGAAGCGTTTCCAGTATTTGTCTTTGTTCTCTTGACGTGACCTAGCAATTGCAAGTGCTTCTTCTGGAACATCACTATTAACCGTAGAACCTGCTGCAATGATTGCTCGGTCTCCTACTGTTACAGGTGCAACAATATTTGAGCCCGAACCGATGAATACGTCATTGCCAATTGTTGAACGGAATTTATTCTTTCCGTCATAATTTACAAATACAGTTCCACAACCTACGTTGACATCTGTACCAATATCCGCGTCCCCGATATAAGTCAAGTGTCCTGCTTTAGAGTTCTTTCCAACAACACTGTTTTTGACTTCTACAAAGTTTCCGATATGTGCCCCTTCTTTTAAGACACTCTTAGCTCTTAAGTGTGCAAATGGTCCCACAGTTACATTTTCTTCGACATTTGCAAATTCTAGCACAGATTGACGAATTTCAACATGGTCAGCAATATTTGATGATATAACTTCTGAATTTGAACCAATCGTTGAATGTGAACCAATCTTTGTATTTCCTTTAAGGGATACGCCAGATTCAATTAATGTATCTTGTCCAATTTCAACATCTGCTTCGATATAAGTTGCTGTTGGGTTAACAAACGTAACACCGTTACGCATATGTTTTTCATTGATGCGTTTAGTCATTAAGCGTGTTGCTTCTGCTAACGCGATACGGTCGTTAACTCCAATAGCTTCATCAAAGTTATCCATCGTAAAGGCTTTAACAGTATCGCCAGCTTCTTTCATAATACTAATCACATCTGGTAAGTAATACTCACCTTGTGCATTTTCGTTGCCGACTTTATCCAAAGCTTCAAATAACGCTTTGTTATTGAAGACATATGTCCCCGTATTAATTTCTGTAATGGCTTGCTCTTCTTCGTTTGCATCTTTTTGCTCAACAATTCGTGAAACCTCTTTATCACTTTGTCTAACTACACGACCGTACCCCGCTGGGTCTTCGGCGATTGCTGTTAAAATTGTTCCTTTAGCATTAGATTCTTCATGGAATTCGAACAATTGATTTAATGTTTCTGCTGAAAACAAAGGTGTGTCCCCACATATTACAAGAGTACTTCCTTCTTCATCTTTTAATAGATCTTTAGCTTGTAGTACAGCATGACCTGTTCCTAATTGCTCTTCTTGTAATGCAAACTCAGATTGATCAGCTAATACATCTCGCACTGTTTCTGCACCGTGTCCTACAATTGTTACAATTCGCTCAACATTACTTTGTTGAACTGCTCGTAATACATGTTCTACCATTGAGATGCCGTTTATCGTATGTAGCACTTTATATAACTCTGATTTCATACGTGTTCCTTTACCCGCTGCCAGTACAACGGCTAATCGCTTCTCCATATAAACACTCCTTATTTTAAACATTTTACTCTTAATAATTATAGCGATTATAGGCGAAGATATCTACCGTTTAATTTGACAATCCTAAATGAAACGACAAAAAAACGTTTACTCTGTTAATTGATTAAATAAACTTCCGGGTTGAACATCCAATTCATAACGTCTCTCTTCATCGTTATAAACTAATTGAACACTAATGAGTGAATTGATTGGTAAAGTTAATTGGTCCGTTTCGTGTGAACGATTCTCACCAAGGACACAAACTCCGACCGCTGTCGAGTCAAATTCTTCAAGTAATGAAATCATCCCTTGAGCCGTTCCACCATTACGAAGGAAGTCATCTACGATTAAGACACGTTGATTCATTTTTAAACTATTCTTTTCTAATTCCATTTTCTTAACTGTTTGGTGTGACCCAGATACATAATTAACAGAGATCGTTGGGCCGATTCCATCTGTTGAATCACGTCTAGCGATTACATAAGGAACATTTAAATAGCGTGCAACAATCGTTGCTAGACCGATTCCTTTTGACTCTACGGTCATGACTGCATCAATATTATTATGGATATAATGAGAAGCAATCAATCTGCCAACTTTACTTAACATATATGAATCTTGCAAAATATCACTCATATGGATGTAATTACCTTGTAAAATTCGCTTTCCATGCGTAAATTTATCAATCAAAGTATTCAATAACTCTTTTTGTTCAATTAAAGGCACTTTTGGATAGAAGATAATTCCACCTGCTGCACCCGCAAATGTCTTAACTTCTCCGAGTTCATTAATTTCAAAGACTTCTCGAACAAAATCAATATCTTCACTAATCGAAGATTTAGCGGCATTCAAAAACTCAACAAAATAAGACAAGTTAATTAACTGTCCTGGTCTATCGACTAAGTAATGGGAAATATACAACATACGTTGATTACGTTTTGGTTTATAATTTTTATCAGTCATAATGAAAGTCACCTCTTAAGTATATATTACCAAAACACAAACAATAAATATATATACTTTGATTTTGTTCGTGTTTTTAGTTTTTATTGTTCGTGTATTAGTATGGATGATAGTATCGCATCATTACCATCGGGATAACTCCCGAAAAAAATCTTGTTTTAAGCATAAAAAAAGAGCTAGCGTTACCTAACTCTCAATCTTTATGTTATTTAACTGTAACTAATGAAAATTCTTCCTCCAATAATTCCCCTAAATACGTTGCAAGGTGTTCATGGGCAAATACATTTACTGCTTCTTCTGCTGAAGAATTATAGTTTGTGTTTGTATTCACATCGTAGACAAAAATGTCTCCTTCAATATTTTGTACCCATTCAATGGCAGCAACATTAATATTACTTTTCCTTAAAAAGAATTCATATGCTTTTTGACGTTCCTCCGGTAATGGATCAATGATTTTAAATTTTGACGATGTTTCTAATACTTCGCTTTGTTCTCCAATAACACACTCGTCAGCTGGACATAGTTTGAAACCATCAGAAGAATCAATTGAAACGGTATATAAAAATTTCTGGTTAATAAATTCTGATCGATGGATACGTCCGTCTGTTGATTGAATATATTGTTGTAACAAAGTAATTCCATCTACCGAAGGCTCAAATAATGGTCCATCAACATATGCTTTTAATTCTTCTTTATTGTTAAACAATTGAACCCCTAAGCCTTTTCCTGCTCGATTATGTTTCGTGATTAAAGGATATATGTTTAACTGATCTGCTGCATCAACAAGGTTTTCTCTTCCAAGCACCGCGACTGTTTTTGGTGTTTTAATGCCTGCTTTTTCTAAAGAAAGGTATTGTTTCACTTTACTAATTTCTAACTCAATAGCATCAGACCCATTCACAACTGTACGTCCGTGAAATTCTAACCATTTAATCACTTGATCTGTATATTCTGGTGAGTAACGGTGTCCCCGTGTATGTGAAGAAGCTGACATCCGATTGTAGAAAATCCCTTTAGGGGGTTCTTCAGACAAGTTTAAGACGCCTGAAGTTAAGTTCCAGTCTTCATAAGGAATTTGTTTCTCATTTAACCATTTTACTAAATGTTCTGTCCATTCCCAATTCTCATGGATAATATAGACTTTTGATTCACTCATTGTAATCCTCCTATAAGTTCTTTCGTAACAGCCAACTCTTTCAATCCATTAATAAATAATTGCCCTTTTGTATGAATGGATGGTAAATATAAATACTCAGTTTCTTGATGGGCATCTCCTCCAGATGGTCCTAGACCGTCAATAGTTGGTACACCCATACTTCCCGTAAAGTTTCCATCTGACCCGCCTCCACTATAAAGTAGCGGTAAAGTAAGCCCCATTTTTTTACCCGATTGGATAAATGTTTGTTCTAAGCGCCCGTTATTCTGTGGTGCAACCCAAGCTGGACGGGTAATCTTACCTCGCAGATTTAAGGTGATGCCTTCAAGAACAGGATGAAGACAAATTTTCCTGATTTCTTGCTCTGCAAAAACTCCCAATTCATTAGCCTCAAACCTTAAGTCAATAGCGGCTACTGACGTAGGTGCGATTGTATTGATTGATGTGCCTCCGCTAATTAATCCAACATTAACGTTTATTCCAGGATTATCTGACAATTTATGCAAATGTAGTATCTTATGTGCCGCCTCTTCAATTGCACTGCAGCCTTTCTCTGGTTCTGCACCTGCATGTGCTGATTTTCCGTGAATATCGAGGAAAAACTTACCTCCGCCTTTACGACTATTAATGATTCCAGGAACAGAGGATGGCTCAATAACTAACACCGATGTTGCTTGTGATGCAAATGTTTCTATTAAACTTCGTGAATCAATGGAGCCGATTTCCTCGTCTGTATTCAATATAATTACAATCCGTTCGACAACAGGATGTCCTTCTTGAATCAAGGCTCGCATTGCGTATAACAACATTACTAAACTGCCCTTCATGTCAAATACACCAGGCCCATAGGCGTATTCACCTTTAATTTTAAATGGCCGCATTTTAACTGTACCCTCTGGGAAAACAGTGTCCATATGTCCAGATAATAAAATATCTGGTTTCTTTGCATTAGGGTGTTGGATTTGTAAAATATCACCACGATCTTCTAATGGATGCACAGTGACACTCATTCCAATATTTTCGAATTCTTGTTTTAAGACATTTCCTACCGCATCCACCCCTTGTTTATAATAAGAACCACTATCTATATTAACAAGTTCTTCCAGCAATTCTTCAATTTCGCCTTGTTTCTCTTTATAAATATTTGTCATTTAAACGCCCTTTCATCTAGCTTATCTTCTGTTTTTCCTGACACCAAATGATTCTCCGACAAGCGATACAAGTCATGAACTCTTCCGTTTTGATTATACATATTATTTTTGCTTTGTTGGTACTCAGCAAATACCGACGCTCGTTTATCTAATTCGTCATTAGATAAACTTCCTGGAACAGCCGCTAGTAACTGCTTAGTATATATGTGAGTTGAGTTGTTGTATACAGCTTCTCGACTACCCATCTCCACAAATCGTCCTTTGTGCATAATCGCTAGCTGATCACACATATGTTGCACAACACTCAAGTCATGAGATATAAAGAGATAGCTAACTTTATACTCAACCTGAATTAATTTCATATAATTTAAAACTTCCGCTTGAACTGATAAATCTAACGCCGATACAGGTTCGTCAGCGATAATCAACTTTGGGTTCGTCGCTACGGCGCGCGCGACCCCGATTCGTTGTAGTTGTCCTCCAGAGAATTCATCTGGAAATTTTTCAAGATCACTTTCAGATAGTTTCATAATTTCCAGTAATTCAATCGCTCGTTTACGTTGGTCCTGAAGTGTTAAGGAAGTTAGATTTTTCAGTGGTTCTGTAATAATATCAAGTATTTTCTTTTTTGGATTAAAACTGCTATACGAATTTTGAAAAATCATTTGAACATTCCGTTTAAAATGTTGACTTCTTTTTTGATTGTCATATCCGTATTTCTCACCGTCTAAAGTAATGGATCCCTTATTAAACTTTTCTAAGCCTAGAATACTACGGCCAATCGATGACTTTCCTGATCCAGATTCACCTACTAAACCAAACGTTTCCCCTTCAGACATCTCAAACGAAACTCGATCAACTGCATCTAAATAAATATTTGGGCGTAAAAACCGTTTGCGGATAGGATAACTAACGACTAAGTCGGAGACCTCTAACAAGCTCATATAGCCACCTCCGGTTGGAAGTTAAATGCCTTCCAACATGTACAACGAACAAGGTGTCCATCAGATACTTCATGTAACTTTGGATAGGTTTCATGTGAATTTGATTTTGCCCATGGTATACGTGGGGCAAATCGGCAACCACTTTCTGGCATCTCGGTAAGTGACGGTACTTTTCCTTTAATTGTATAAAGGAGTTCATCTCTTTTTTGATTTTTAGGAATACGTGATTTTAATAATGATTGTGTGTACGGATGAAGAGGGTTATTAATGATTTCACTAGTTTTACCACTTTCAACAATCTCCCCCGCGTACATTACGATGACTCGCGTTGCTATTTCAGCAACGACACCAAAATCATGTGTGACTAATAATATTCCGGTATTTAATTCACTTTGGATACTTTTTAATAATGACAAAATTTGATATTGAATTGTTACATCTAAAGCAGTTGTAGGTTCATCTCCGATAAGCAATTTAGGTCGACAACTGATCGTTAATGCAATCATAACCCGTTGTTGTAAGCCACCCGAAAGTTCATGCGGATAGCTATTCAAGACTCTATCAGAATCAGGAACTCCGGCTAATTTTAATGATTCGGCCGCTACTTTTTTGGCTGTTTTTTTATTCATTTTGAAATGTTTTTTCAACGTCTCAATAAATTGATTTTCAATTTTAAAGACTGGATCCAGTGAGTTCATTGAGTCTTGAAAGATGATTCCAATTTCTTTACCTCTTAATTTTAGCAAAGATGAGTGTGTGTCACTGAGTACAGATTCCCCTTCAAGTTGTATACCTCCCGAAACTTCGGTTGCTTTCGAATCATGCAATCCTAGTAACGCTTCTGCAGTGACACTTTTTCCACTTCCAGATTCGCCTACTATCGCAACAATTTCACCGTGGTTAATGTGAAAAGAGACGTCCTTTACTGCATTCAAAAGTCGGTCCTCTTTCCAAAAAGAAACATTCAAATTAGTTACTTCGAGTAATTTTTTTGCTTCCATTCAAGATACCTCCTTTTTTCCTTTTTGGGATTGATTTATTTCTTTTACCTAATACACTTGTTAGACCATCCCCTAAAAAGTTTAGTCCCATCACTAACATCACAATGAATAAACCTGGAAAAATTGTCATCCACCATGCTTGGTATATAACAACCTTCCCATCAAATAATATATTCCCTAGACTCGGCATGGGAGCAGGTATTCCAGCTCCCAAGAAACTCAATGCTGATTCTGTAATTATTGCTTGCGCAAAGATATAAGTTACTTGGATGAGTAAGGTCGGTAAAATATTCGGTAACATATGCACTAGTAAAATTCGAATAGAGTTTGCTCCTTGAGAATCCAATGCTTGAATATAGTCTTTTCCTTTTATACTTAGTGCTGCTGAACGTATCACACGACTCACTGCTGGTATATACACTATGCCTAGGGCAATAATCAAGTTCTCAACATTCGCTCCCCGAATCGACACAATCGCAATGGCTAGTAGAATAGCTGGAAATGCATAAATCCCGTCAACAATTCGCATTAAAACATTGTCCCAAATTGGGTAATATGCGCTTACCAAACCAATAATTAATGCTGGTATTGTAGAAACAATAGCGACTGTCATTCCTATTACGAAGGAATTTCTAACACCATATATTGACCGACTAAATACATCACGACCAAATTCATCTGTTCCAAACCAATAGTCAGCACTTGGTGCTTGCAGTCTATTGATTGGATTAATTTCATAAGGATCAATCCTTGCAATTTGAGGTGCGAAAAGAACAACCACTACCATCAGTGCAAACAGGATTATACCCGTGACGAGCATTTTACTATTTAAAAAACGTTTAGGGATCCTCAATATAGATAGTTGGGAACTTATTTTTTTATTTTTAGTTATGATACTTTCATGTATGTGTTCCATTTTCTACTAACCCTCGCCTTCTAAACGAATTCTTGGATCCAAAATACCATAAAGTATATCTATTCCTAGGTTTAATAATAAATATAAAAGCGTTATAAGTAAGATGACTCCTTGTATAACAACATAATCACGCCGTTCAATTGAATTGATGATTAATTGACCTATCCCTGGGATATTAAACACCGTCTCAACAACTGCCGCTCCGGTTATTAGTCCTCCAAAGGAATCACCAATAACTGTCATTATGGGTAAAAATGAATTTTTTAGAGCATGTTTAAACACAATTTTTCTTGTCGAAATTCCACGTGCCGCTGTTGCTTTAATATAGGGGGTTTCTAAAGTATCAATCATTGTTGTTCGTGTAATACGCGTTATAATACTTGCTTGCACGAGCCCCAATGCAAATGCAGGCAACGTCAAATAGCGTATAAATGATACAAAGCCTTCTTCTATACTCCGATAACCCGACGTAGGAAATAGTCTGAAATATATCGCAAATACCAATACTAAGATTAATGCCCAAAGAAAACTCGGGACAGAGATGCCTAAAATTGTAAAACCATTAACACCGTAGTCAAACCAAGTCCCACGATATTTCGCTGCCAAAGATCCAAGTATTAAAGCTAACCCAATCGCAATAACTTCAGCATATATTGCCAATGCGAGCGTTGGACCAAAATTTCTCCAAAACATTTCTGTGACTGGCTGTTTAAAGAACATCGATGTTCCTAAATCACCTTTCAAAAGATTTCCAAGCCAATTCAAAAATTGGATGTGTATAGGAGAATTCAAGCCTAGCTCTGTTCGCACTTGTTCAATTGTTGCCATATCTGCTTCGTCTCCTAACAGCACAGAAACAGGGTCACCGGGCGTCAGTTGCACTAAAGAAAAGACAACAACGGCTACAACTAACAATACAGGCAATAATGATGTTAGGCGCTTGATGATATATCTTGTCATTTTATCCCCACTTTCAGATTAAGCTTATTCTGACTTGCTGACATTCCATAGAACAGGACCAATTAATTCAGAATATCCTTGAACATTCTCACCAATTGCTGATAAGTCAGTATAATTTCCTAATTTAACAATCGGTAAGTAGTCCCACACTGCTTGTTGCAATTCATCAATAATAGGTTTAGCTGAATCAAAATCACTTTCTTGTGTAATATCAACTAATAATTGATCTATTTCTGGGCTATTTGTCCAACCAGCGTATGCTGCAGTTGAATCTAAAAATGGATTTTGATGAATGGTTGGTCGAATAGCAAAAGTCATTGGGAATATATCAAAGTTAGCTGGATCTTTTCTCACTTCTTGCGTTGTTGGCCAATCAAAAATATCTAGTCGAACATTTACGCCAATGCTTTCTAATGTTTGTTGGGCAACAATTGCTAAATTATAATGATCAGGGTAATCACGAGTAGTTAGTATAACAACCTCTTCCCCGTTATAATCAGATTCCTCCACCAATTGTTTTGCCAATTCAACATCAGCTAAATTATATTGCTCGCTCCCGGCTTGACTATACCAATCCGTTTGGTCAGGTAACGCCAGTGCTGAATCTAGTGTGTAATATTCAGGGTTACTATAAGCTGTCAGCAATGCCTCTTCTACATTCAACGCCGTATTGAATGCTTCCCGTAATTTTATATCTGAAAAGGGACCTTCTGCTTTATTAAAAACATATGCAGCTGTTCCAGCGGGATTAAAGCTAGCTGTTACACCTTCCATATATTCAATTTGCTCAGCATTATCTAACGGAATATCAAATGCTATATCATATTCTCCAGTGGTAATTCCAGAGACTCTTGTTGAAACATCTGTTACGATATGGAATACAACTTCTTTAACTAACGCTTCTTTTTTTCCACCTAGACCTGTTGTTTCTTCTTCTCTGGATGCATAATCATCAAATCGATTCAAAACAATACGTTGATCAGGTGCCCATTCTGCTAACTGGAAAGGACCTGTTCCAATGTAATCTGTTAAGCCCGTCTCGTCAGAACTTGTTACACTTTCTTCTGGCACTATCGCTGGAAAGGGGGCTTGATCTGCAAGAACATAAGGGACAATCAATGATGGTTGAGTAATATGCAGTTCAACTGTCAAAGGGTCTACTTCAACAAACTCAGCATCTTTTAGATTTGCCTTACCTTGTGTTGATGTTTTAAGCCATTTATCCATCGAAGCAACAACATCGGAAGCTTCTAGTGTATCTCCATTGTGGAATTGGACATCGTCTCTTAAATAAAACGTATATACTAGTCCATCTTCACTTACTTCATACGACTTCGCTAATTGTGGTATAACTTCATAATTTTCATTTAATGTTAATAACGTTTCAAATATCTGACGACCCACATCTCGTGTCGCTTGATTTGTAGTTAAATGTGGATCAAGTGTCGTTAAATTAGATGAAAATGCGATATTAAGTGTCTCATTGGAATTCACACCTTGAGATTCTTGAGCTCGACTCGCTAATGGTGAACCCATTCCTAGAACACCCATTACACTAAATAATATACTTACACGTTTTAATAAACTTCCTTTTTTCTTCATCCGATACCCTCTTTATCTTTATTAGAATCTTCAAATAGATTCATTTTTATTATTGTTAAAAAACTAATTTATAATGACTAACGTTCAAAATATATTAGTATAATTTCCAATTAATTATTTCCAAAGATATCATTAATGATTTAAACCGTCAAAAAAGTTTAATCTTGATTTAATTTAAATAGCACTTTAAGACTTTAGAGAAAAACTTGATTTTATATCAATATTAACTAACATTATAATCTCATTCTGTTTTCAATTAACTATATCGAAACCGTTTAACTATAATATTTCGTTAATTTATTTGTTTTTAATTAAAATTTCAACTATTAATTTATTGATTGAAATTATAAAAACTGAATACTAGCGTTCGAAAATTAGTATGGCTAAACATAATATTTAATTAAATATAAATGAGTTTTTTACCTAGTTAATTTGATGTCAAAAAAATACTTTATGGTCTATTTAGTAGATTCTTATTTAATTTTGCTTAAACATAACTTTTCATTATAAAAAGAGCATGCTGAATGGAATTATATTTCATTCGACATGCCCTTTATTGACGGTACTAAATACCTACATGAAAGTAATAGTAGTTTTAAGAATTTCCTCTTGTTTTATCGATTATGTTTAATGCTTTAATTAGACTTACATTGAAGATGAAATCGATATCTATTTCTGATAACATTACTGTACCCTATACAATATAGTGTGTGAGATTATAACACTGAAAGCGGTGTTGTAAACATTGAATCTCCTTTTAAGAATTATGCTTTAGTTATATTTTTATATACTAAACCTTTTATATGTAGACTAACGGGGTGAATTTGGACTAATACAATTGCTTTGATCGAGATAATTATCTGCTTATTGGCCGATTTTTTATCCAAAGTTTACGGTTAGAGAAAGGAGAAATAAATAGTAATGATTAAACTTAAACGACGTACAGGCTGGGTTGGTATGGCAGTATCATTGAAGATAAGAGTGAATGGTGAAGTAGTAGATAAAATTGAACATCAACAAGAGCTTTCCCTTAATTTAGAACAATCGCCTTCTTCACTTCAAGTTACTCAAGCAGGTTCAAAAAGTAACACGATTGATGTAACAAATGGTGATACCCTTGTCATCCGCTCTACTTTTATAGATATATTATTTTTCAGTATCTTATTGATTTCTTTTATTACTAGTACTGTTTTCCACCAATATGACTTATTATGGTTAGTTTTAACACCTTGGTTGATTTACATTATTGTCCTTTTATTTGTCCCAGGGTCTCTTCATCGAATAGAGATAGGAGGTAGCGCTTATGACAATTAAAATTATTCGAGATACTGGCTGGATTGGTATGGGGTCAGCTTTAAACATCAAAATGAATGGTGCTTCAGTTGGGAAAGTTGCTCATAAAAGTATTTTAAATATTGATGTACCTAGCGGTAACGTTCAATTACAAGCTTCTCAATTTGGAGCTCGGAGCAATAAAATTCATGCTTCTGATGGGGATACTGTGAAGTTAACCGCAACAACTTGGAGTAAGTATAGCTTAGTTGGAATCATACTGTTTATGCTATTCTCAAATTCCATACCATCAACTCATTGGATCCGATTTATAGCTATTTTCGCCATGATTGGCTACGCAATTAGTCATTTAATTATCCCCGGTTTTCATTACCGGTTAAGTAAATAAATGTTATAGCCACCACCACTAAAGTTTGGTGGTTTTGTTTTATCGTAAACTACACTGACTTTAGAAGAAAGCGTTTCACTACGATGACCGAACCTTTTCACTGGAATAAATGATTCATTTCTCAACACCACTTCAATAAAAAAAGCACCTAGACTTATTGTCTGGTGCTTTTTATTTAAAACAAATTCTCAAAAAAAGACAAAAAAAAGTCTACCTCATGTTATAATGAAGGTGGAAAATTTTTAATTTTTGGGGACTCCTATGCTATTGC
>NZ_JBHSHQ010000057.1:0-8058 GCF_042652985.1 Ruoffia tabacinasalis
TATTAAGTTTGATCAATGAGAGACCGGTAAAACATTGTATAGTATTTTACACAGGATTATGGACTTGATTGTTTGTTAGACTATTAAAACGATGAAACATATCCTTGAATTAATTTAAATGTATTTTCTAGTGCATCCACGTGTGTTCTTTCCATACCGTGACTACTTGATACACCTGGTCCAATTAAAGCAGCACGAATATTTGCTCCCCCACCTAAAGCTGCAGAAGCATCACTACCATACATTGGATAAATATCTAAAGCATAATTTAGCTCTTTTTGTTTAGCATAGTTAGCTAATTTAGTCGTTAAATCATAATCATAAGGTCCAGATGAATCTTTCACACAGATTGAAACGTCATATTCATCACAATCTAAATCATCACCGATACATCCCATGTCAACAGCTAGAAGCTCTGTAATGTTTTCTGGAATCCAAGCTGCACCATGTCCTACTTCTTCATATGTACTAAAAATGAACGTTAAGTTAGTCGTTGGTGTCACATTGTTTTCTTTTATCCAAGTTAAAATAGATACCAAGACCGATACTGACGCTTTATCATCTAAGAAGCGTGATTTAATAAAACCAGATTCTGTAATCATAACTTTTGGTTCGTATGCAATAATATCACCATTTTGAATTCCAAGTTTTTGAACATCTTCTTTACTTTCGACACGTTCGTCAATCTTAACCATTAAACTATCAATGTCACGATCTTTAGTTGCCGCATCTTTAAAAACATGAATAGATGGTGATTTAGATAGAATAGTTCCAGTATATAATTGACCATCTCGAGTAATGATTTCACAATATTCACCATCAAGAGTTGGAGTTAATGGTCCACCTAACTTTGTTAAGGCAAGTGTCCCATCAGCATTAATCGAACGAACCATTAATCCTAGTGTATCTACGTGAGCACTTAATCCACGTGTGATAGTTGAATCTTGTCCTTCAACTTTTACCATTAAGTTTCCTTTTGGTGTAGTTGTAGTTTTGAATCCTAGCTCTTCAATTGATTCTCTTAAAAAATCAATTGCATCTTTTGTATAGCCAGTTGGGCTATTAATAATTAGTAATTCTTCTAAAAAATTCAGTGTTTGTTCTTTTTGAAACATCGACTTCACATCTTTCTTTGTAATATACCTTCTTGATAAAATATAGCATATTTTACGCTGATTTCAAAAAGAGAACTCAAAAAAACACTCCTATTAAAGGAATGTTTTAGTTTGGCGTTACAACTGATATGAAATAAATGTTATCATTGAAATTCAGCTAGTTTATGAATGGTTTCTTGAATGTCTCTTAACTCCTGAATTAATGCATCATATGAATCATTAATTAACTGAGTTGTTGAAACAACGGAGATTGTATAAACCAACTGTTCGTCCCTAAAAATTGGAACAGCAATACTAGCATAGCCATCTCCAAGCTCATCTCGTTCAATTGAAACATTATTTTTTGTAACATCTTTTAGTTGTTTTTTTAAAATATTGGGATCTGTAATTGTACCTTGTCCATATTTTTCCCATCGTACCTTACTTAAAACTTGATTTAAATGGGTTTCGGATAAATGCGCTAGAATTAACTTTCCAGAAGCGGACGCCGTTAGTGGAAAATCTGTTTGGTTATGAATGATGAGCATATAACGCGAACGACTAGGTTTACGTTCAATTAAAGTGGTAATACTCAAATTTTCAACACTATGAAATCGAGTAGAAACAAAATACTGATCTGCTATACGCTGTAAATCACCACGAATCATTTCAATAATTTTTTCCGTATAATCATACTGTGCTATCTCAACTTTTTCTAAAAAGTTTGACCCTAATCGATAATGTTTATCTTGTAAGTCGTAAGATAAATAATTATAGTGCAGCATAGTTTGAACCAATCCACGTGTCGTATTAATATTTAAATCAACTTTTTCACTAATTTCATTTAATGTCAATTCTTTTACTTCTTCTGTAAAACAATCAATAATTAAAAATGCTCTTGCTAATGATTGTATAATTTTATAACTTCCAGACACTTTTATCCCTCTTTACTCTTGCTAAATTAACCTTGCCACAGAGCTGTTATACCACTTAATGACTGAATTCCTAAGTATAATGTAGCAACAGCTGCAATAACACCTAACACAGTTAACCATATAGGATGTTTGTAATCATCCCCTACGATATTTTTTCGGTTAGCTCCTATTAGTATTGTACCTAAAGTGAGAGGTAAAATTAAGCCATTTAATGATCCGGCTAAAATTAATAACATAACGGGTTGTCCAATAAAGGCATATACTATTGTTGAAAACACTATAAAACCTATAATAACTAAGTTATTATATTTTTCTAATAACGGATGAAATGTTTTCAAGAATGATGCACTTGTATAAGCCGCACCAATTACTGAAGAAATTCCTGCAGAAAAAAGAATGATCCCAAAAATAATTTCACCTGGACGACCTAAGGCAATTTCAAATCCTGACGCTGCTGGGTTACTAGGATCTAATCCAACGCCTGATGAAACAACACCTAAAAACACAAAGAATAGTAACAAACGCATTACACCAGAACCTAAAATAGCAAATGTTGCAGAATTCGAAGCAATTTTTGCATTTTTAACACCCGTAATTCCTGCATCAATTAATTTATGACCACCAGAGAATGAAATATACCCACCAACTGTACCTCCAACTAATGTAATTATAGGTAAAATCAGACTTTCAATATTTTGAGGTCTAATCATACTTTGCAATGCTTCTCCTACTGGTGGTTTTGTAACAACCGCTACATATAGCGCTAATATTAGCATTACTACACCAAGGATTTTAATAAATTGATCAACTAAAGATTGTCCGTTTTTTGAGATAAAAATAAGTATAGCAATAATTCCTGTTATAACAGCACCAATTGTGTAGTCTATACCGAAAATAGCATTTAAACCTAAACCTGATCCACCTACGTTACCAATATTAAATGCTAATCCACCTAATACAATAAAGAAACTAACAACATATCCTAATCCAGGTAAAACTTTATTCGATAAATCTTGTGCATACATTCCAGTTACAGATAATACACGCCATACGTTAACTTGAGCTGCAAATGCAATTACAATAGCTAACATAATAGCAAAAGCAAAATTAGCACCTAGTTGCTCTGTAAAATTTGCCGTTTGAGTTAAGTATCCAGGTCCAATTGCGGATGTAATCATTAAAAAGATACTTGTTAATAGATTACTTTTCAATTTTCTATTATCAGCTTCAGTTTCTAAAAGTGTTTTGTCATTATTCATTTTTGTTCCTCCAAATCAAGTTTTAAAATGTGTTAATCATAATATTATCTTCCTTTAGTCCTTTTATAATTTCACGAACAAAAATAAGGGCTTTTTCTCCATCTCCATGTACACAGATACTATCTGCTTGGATGGAAATATCTTTACCGTCAATACTGGTTACCTTTCCTTCTTTTACCATACGAATAACACGTTCAACTGCATGTTTAGTATCGGTTATCATGGCACCTTCTTTACGGCGATCAACTAATGTACCGTCAGATTCATAAGCTCTGTCAGCAAAAACTTCGTGTACAATATTTAAACCAATTGCTTCTCCTGCTTTGACTAAGTGGTTATTCGCTAATCCTACTAATTTTAAGTTAGGATTAAATTCTTTCACTGTTTGGGCGATGGTTTCAGCTAGTTCAATATCTTTAAATGTTTGGTTGTAAAGTGCGCCATGTGGTTTAACATGATTTAACGTTAAACCAACAGTCTTTGCTAATCCGTCTATTGCAGCTAATTGGTATAATAGAAATGCTCGAACTTCATCTTTCGACATATCCATGTAACGACGTCCAAACCCTTGTCGATCTGGATAACTGGGATGTGCTCCTAGACCTGTTGAGCCACTTTCTTTTATTTTTAAAAGTGTATCCATCATAACTAACGGATCGCCAGCATGAAAACCACAAGCTACATTAGCAGAAGAAATTAATGGAATAATTGCTGAATCATCTCCAATAGTATAATTCCCATAGTTTTCGCCTAAATCAGCATTTAAATCAACTTTATACATTAGTCTCCTCCTTCAATAATGTGATTATTTTTTAAAAAGTGAATATTGAGATCATTCGCCTGATATTTAGGATGATCCATAATATATGCTTGAAAATCTAAATTTGTTTCTACTGGTCCTATGACTGTTTCGCTAAGAACACGTCTCATTTTTGAAATAGCGGCTGATCGATTATGGCCATAGGTGATTATTTTCGCAATCATCGCATCGTAATGTGGTGATATTGTAAATCCATGATATAAATGTGTATCTATTCGCACATGATGCCCTTGACTGAAGTGCAGTAATTCTACTTTACCTGGTGAAGGCATAAAGTTATTTCTAGGATTTTCAGCATTTATTCGAACTTCGATTGCTACACCATTCATATGGATGTCGGATTGATTAACCGTTAAGCGTCCGTTAAAGGCTACTTCTAATTGTTGTTCCACAATATCAATGCCAGTAATCATCTCAGAAATAGTATGTTCTACTTGGATTCGTGTATTCATTTCCATGAAATAAAAAGCTTTTTCCTTTTCAACATATAAATATTCAACTGTACCAGCACTCTCATAATGTAAATTTGCCATTACTTTAGCCGTTAATTCTGTGATATAAGTCCTTGTAGAATCGTCTAATATAACTGCAGGTGCTTCTTCTATAATTTTCTGATTATGATTTTGAATGGAACAATCCCTTTCAAATAAATGAACGGCTTGTCCTTTTCCATCTCCCAAAATCTGTACTTCAATATGGCGAGCATCAGGAATAAAACGCTCAAGATAAACACGACTATCATTGAATGAACTCATTGCCTCTTTTCGAGCTTCATGAAATAATCGCTTAAATTCTTTTTCAGATTCAATTAAGCGCATTCCTTTACCGCCACCTCCAGAAACAGCTTTTACCACCACTGGATAACCGATTTCTTTGGCAATGATTAACCCTTCATTTGCATCTCTAATTGGGCCTTCGCTACCTGGTATAATCGGTAAACCATTTTTCCCAACAGTATCACGAGCTTTTGCTTTATTCCCCATAAGTCCAATTAATTTGCCGCTTGGTCCAATAAATTTAAAGCCTTCTTCTTCACATCGTTGAACAAACGTTTCATTTTCAGCTAAGAAACCATAACCCGGATGAATGGCATCTGCTTGGCTTATTTTAGCTGCGGACAAAATCCGTTCGATATTTAAATAACTTTCCGAACTACTTGCTGGACCAATACAGTAAGCTTCATCCGCTAAAGCAACATGTAAACTGTCTTTATCGTCTACACTATAAATGGCCACACTTTTCATATTTTTCTCTTTTAGCGTTCTAATAATTCGGACAGCAATTTCACCTCGGTTGGCGACAAGAACTTTTGGCACAATTACTCCTCCTCTGTTCTAAGCAGCATCAATACTTGATCGTACTCAACCGGCTCACCATTTGTGACTAAAATCTCCTCTATCACTCCTGAATGGTCTACACGAACCTCATTAAATAACTTCATAATTTCGATTAGTCCAATTTGATCCCCGCTTGTTACTTTATCGCCTACTTTAACAAATGTATCTGTACTATCTTCATCCGGCTGAGTATAGAAAGTTCCAATTTGTGTTGAACGAATTTCAATTAGTTTTGAATCTTTGGGCACACTTTTCTCTAAGTTTGTTTCTGGAGAACTGCTCGATTCAACCACTTTATTTGAATAATTAGAATGAGCTTCTAATTCAATTTCTAAATCCCCATCTTTTACTTTTAAGCTTTTTAGATGATTATCTTTCATCAATTGGATTAATTCTTTTATATTATCCATTTTCATATTTTCACCTCATTAAAATTGTCTTAACTTTTTCAGCAGTAATTCTTCGGTAATCACTATGTTCTGAATCAATCTTTAAATAGTCATTGTTCAATAATTTATTCATTTCATCTTTGTATAGTGAAACTGCATCATCTAATTCGATTAACTCAAAATAGATTTCTTCTTCTGGTGGTATTTGTACTAATTTAGGTAAGTCTATTTTTGCGACGGTAGCCATCCGCTTGTATCCACCTGTGGTCTGTCGATCATTCAATAAAA
Source organism: Ruoffia tabacinasalis (assembly GCF_042652985.1). NCBI lineage: Bacteria > Bacillati > Bacillota > Bacilli > Lactobacillales > Aerococcaceae > Ruoffia > Ruoffia tabacinasalis. The sequence continues at coordinate 6,123 of NZ_JBHSHQ010000057.1, forward strand.
TAATCGGTTGACCATTTTTAGGTACTTGGATATTCCCAAGCTGGGTTGGTTCTGAGAGGATGTCATGAACGCCATCAGTTGTTTTTAAAGCTATTCCTTCTAAACGGATACCCATTCGATCACTACTCCGCGTTATCTTATAAGGGGTTTTAGTTAATGATTCTTTAGCTTCTATCGTTAAGTCATCATAATTAGGACCTGTAATAATTCGTATCGTTCTGGTATCTCCTACTTTTTCATTTGAATAGTAAGGAAATGTATGATTACTCTTTCCGTTATAAGCTATCAAATCACCCTTTTGAAGCGGTCTACCTTGATGACCCCCCATTGCTGTACGTAAGTGAGTCGAATAACTACCTAATTCTTTTTTTAGATGAAATCCTCCAGCAACTGCTAAATATGAACGGATACCATTTAAAGTTTTTCCAAATTTTACCTGATCTCCTTTAGCGAGTTTTATGGCTTTTCCACCAGTATATTGTCGCCCATTTATATCGATACGCATTTCAGCACCGACAACACTTATAACCGTATCCTTCATCACATCAAAAGAAATTCCTGTAAAATTCATTTCGATAACCGCTTCATTAATGTTATTGCCAACTAACTGGTTTGCTAGTATTGCACTTTTGTAATCTAAAACGCCTGCTGGTGAAATACCTGTCGACTGATGACCATAACGGCCCAAATCTTGAAAGGTGGATAAAATACCTGCTTCTTGTATGTAAAATGCCATTTAATCATTCACACCTTTCAATATGACTGAAACTTGATATGTACCTGTTTCAACTTGTTTTTGTATTTCATTAAATTCTTCATTTGAAATGCTATAAAACTTAATACGATCCCCAGCATTATATAAAATCGTATCCTCACCCCGACGTGTATCATAAAGCTGAATCGGTGTACGACCAATTAGATTCCATCCACCTGGTGAATCATATGGGTAAACACCCGTTTGTTGTCCAGCAATTCCGACAGAGCCTGCCGCAATATGCGTACGTGGTGTTTCTAATCGATCCATCGCAATTTCTGGATCTAAGCCACCCAAATAAACAAACCCTGGCATAAAACCTAACATATAAACTAAGTATTCATTATCAGTGTGTCTTTTAATCACATCATCAACTGTTAGATCTTTTTCTTCAAAACGCCAAAGATCCGGCCCAAAATCTCCACCGTAACAAACGGGGATTTCAACAACTCGATATGGGAATTCTTCATTATCGATTGTTTCTAAATTAATCTGCTCAAGGATTTCGATCAGTATGTTTTGATTTAATGTTAAAGGATCAAAATAAATCACCAATCTTGTATATGAAATAATCATTTCTATTATTCCATTAATTTTTAAGCTGTCGATATATTTTCTTAAATTGACTATTTTTTTATTAATATCGGGACTTATCACATCACCAAATAGTAATGTTAACGAGTCTTCTGTGTATTGTTTAATTTCCAAATAGTCCACTACCTTTCTTGATAACTACATTGTAATCTAAATAACGATAATGTAATTATAAGATTATATATACTTGGATGTCAATCGGAAAATTAGAAACAGATTAAAAAAAACACCTATTTTCTCAATATTGATAAAGTCCATATAATTGTGTAAAAGATAAAAGGCCATGTAACAGCCCTTTTACGGTACAATGTTTTTAACCACAAAAACATACCTAGGAGGACGTTACATGACCCAAGTACATTTTACACTGAACAACGAAGAGGTTCAAAGTATTATTGAACATTCGGTAAAAGATGAAGTTTCTAAAAATATTTTGACCACTGTTTTCAACCAATTGATGGAAAATCAACGAACAGAATATATTCAAGCCGATGATTATGAACGTTCAGAAAGTCGTAAGAGTCAAAGAAATGGCTATTATGAGCGAGACTTTACGACTCGTGTGGGCACACTCGAATTAAAAGTGCC
>NZ_JBHSHQ010000058.1:0-487 GCF_042652985.1 Ruoffia tabacinasalis
CCTCCTTTCTAAGGAGTACTGGAACCTTTTACAGCATGAAGTGTTTTATCTTTGTTCAGTTTTGAGTGAGCTTTCATAATGTCAAGCCTCTTAGGGTTTGAGGATTATATATCTCCGGGCCTGTAGCTCAGTTGGTTAGAGCGCACCCCTGATAAGGGTGAGGTCGGTGGTTCGAATCCACTCAGGCCCATTGCTAAAAACTTGTTTATTTCATTAAAAAACAGTTGACAGCAAATCAATAACAATGTAATATATATTTCCAGTACGGGGAATTAGCTCAGCTGGGAGAGCGCCTGCCTTGCACGCAGGAGGTCAGCGGTTCGATCCCGCTATTCTCCATAACTACTATAGTAAGTATATGGTAGTTAACTTAGTTCATTGAAAACTGAATATCAACACCTAATATAATCCGTCGATGCGACAGATTGTATTAGAACAATTTTCTTAAATGAAGATATAATTTTAATCGAAATTAAATCATAAACCA
>NZ_JBHSHQ010000058.1:542-1041 GCF_042652985.1 Ruoffia tabacinasalis
TGAATGCCTTGGCACTAGGAGCCGATGAAGGACGGGACGAACACCGATATGCTTTGGGGAGCTGTAAGTAAGCTAAGATCCAGAGATTTCCGAATGGGGGAACCCAACAGCTGATGGCTGTTACACGCAAGTGAGGTAGACGCAGAGAACTGAAACATCTAAGTACCTGCAGGAAGAGAAAGAAAAATCGATTCCCTGAGTAGCGGCGAGCGAAACGGGAAGAGCCCAAACCGACGTGCATGCACGTCGGGGTTGTAGGACTCTAACGTGGAATTATAGAATGTAGTCGAATGGCATGGGAAGGTCAGCTGTAAAGGGTGAGAGCCCCGTAGACGAAACATTTTATATACCTAAGAGTATCCTGAGTACGGCGGAACACGCGAAATTCCGTCGGAATCTGCCAGGACCATCTGGTAAGGCTAAATACTACCTAGTGACCGATAGTGAACAAGTACCGTGAGGGAAAGGTGAAAAGCACCCCGGGAGGGGAGTGAAAGAG